>CAZPNT010000048.1:0-8596 GCA_964588055.1 uncultured Candidatus Poseidoniales archaeon
GGGTACTGGACAGAGTCGGTATACATCGAACCTGATCCTCCTGAGATGTACATCAACGAGGACGGAATAGACTGCTTCAACGGCTTTTCTCTAAGAGGAGATGGCTGGGAGGAGAGCAGGGTTGATTGTCCCTCCGAGGTCATGCTTTCTGGGAGTCATGGATTCGACAACGACGGCGACTGCCTCGCTCTGAACGACGGGCTTGGTGATGACGACAACGGCAACGGAATCCGCTGCGACGTACAATGGATAGCACCCAACGGGGTGGTAACCGACATCAGATCCGACGAACTTGTCGACGAGGATCCAGACGAGCAGGAGTACATCGGAGAACTGGGTCACAGGACATTCGTCATAGCGGTCGGGAAGATGGCCTTCGTAATCCTTCTGGGCCTGTTCATCCCCCTCTTCCTCTCCCTTGGATTGGTAAGGGACGAGACAGAGAACGGGACTCTGCATCTGCTTCTGTCTAAACCAATCCACCGCGCAGAGTTCATCGTCTACAGATTGTTAGGCTACCTCGCTATTTCGGGTAGCTACATCATCGCACTCTCCCTAATCGTCGGGCTAATCTCTTCATTACTAGGTCCTGGCGATCAAATCATCAGATTTTCAGATATGCCAGTGTGGTTGGGAATCGGGTTTGCTACCACACTGGTTCTAGCTGCCTATGGTTCCATATTCAACGCAATGGGTCTTATCTCACCTAAGTATGGGGTATACCTGTGCATAGTCTTCGGAATTTGGGAGTTCATGATGGGGAGCTTCTCTATTGTAAACCCGAATTGGACGGTCGCTAGCGTATCCATTTCCCATTGGGCGCTCCAGATGATTGATGCTGTTGTGCTGCTAGCATGGCCCGATACTATTCAGTGGGCTGAGATGGACAACGCATTCGGCATCGACTCCGGACTCTCAATATTCTGGCAACCCCCGGTTCACACCCTGGGGACCGCATCAGCAGGGGTGGCACTGTTGAACAGTATCCTGGTCCTTCTGATAGTCTCAGTGGCTTGGATTTTCATAGCCAAGTCTGTCTTCAGTAGAAGGGAGATAATGTGATTTAACATGCAGGAAAACCCAACTAAGTTCGAGGGCGATTTCTCCTCACTTTGGAGGTTGGACGTGATGCCTCCCATCTATGGGCTATCTTGGTGGTGGTACTGGGTATTGATACTCGTTCCAGACCCCGAAAAACCAAGCCGTTCTAGGCAGTTGATGACTCTCTGGTCCACCAAGGAGACCAAGGCAGTCAGGGTCAGCGGTCACTGGTGGGAGCCTGGGACCAGGATGCACAAGGACGAGAATGGGGGGTTCGTGATACCGGGAATGGTCTGCGCATGGTGGTACGATGGCGAGAAAATGCACGAACCACTAACCATGCGAGAATGTCGAATGGCAGTCGTAAGCGACCTTCACCCACTATGGCCAGGAGAGGGAGATGGACTTGGGGCAGGTGCAGTAGTCCCAATAGATCGTGAGGATCTGTCCATGGGGATGTCTCCAGGAAACCAGTCCATGTGGCTCAGCCTGTCAAGTGACAGAGAAGCTAGATCCAGAGGGGCACCCTCTACTTTCGAGGCACAACTCACACCCTGGTGGGGCCCTCCGAGCGAACTGACTTACCGGAACAACGAGATAGCTCTAGGAATGGGTTACGATATCCTCAGGCTCCAAGGAATGAAATCCCGATTGATTGTAGATGGAGAGGAAATGGAGGGTTCCGCCTACTTCCAGAAGGTCACAGTTCAGGCCCCATCAGTCCCTTGGTTCTGGGGGATGGTTCACTTTGACGATGGCTCATACTTGGATTGGTTCATGCCACACCTCACTCCCCTATCCACCACGAAGGACGACAAGCCTTGGCGCAAGAGGGACGCATTCAGAATCCCACTGAAAAGAGCCGGAATATTCCACGACAGGAAGGGGGAGAGAACAGAGGAGTACGACAATTGCGAGGTAGAGGTAACCAAATCGGACCAGGGGCTTCTGGATTCCGACGGTGATTTGCTCCCCAACTTCAGAATCAAGGTCTGGAACGACTCATCTAAGGTCTCAATGCACATTAGGTCAGTTAGCCGCGCTAGATGGACATTCGACCAACCAACTAGAATAGGTCTGGTCAGCCATCTGACCTACAACGAGTACCCATTCGAGGTGTTCGACCTCGAGATAGAGGACGATCAGGGTATTCGGACCCTAGCCGACTATAACTGGATTCATGGAAACGCCGAGCACTCGTGGGGATTCTTGCACTAACAAACCAGAGATAGCAATCTCTTAGAAACAATCATTCAGGAAGTAGCAATATGTCCCAGTTCGTTGAGCAATTCAAGTCCCAAATTGATGAGGAATCTGCTAGATCGGACTTCCCCGAAATTACCGAGTCAGAGACTCCAATTTGGAGAGGTGGCCCGGCAACAGCTTCAATGGCTGACAAGTATATACTTTCAATCATCGTAATCTCTGTGCATTTCGCATTCTTTCTTGGGCCACTTCTAGATTCTCCCGATGGGGACGGCCGGGCTAACTTCATCCTCTCAGTAGTCATGTGGTTGATAGAAACTACGGGCGTGTTGGGCTTTGTCATATGCATGCTAATTCTAACTAAGATCAATCACTATGCAAACTTCTCCACATCTGGAAAGTGGACCACTTCCTGGCTACTGATTTGCTGCATCACTCCACTTTTCTGGAAACTAATGGATGTAGCGGAGTGGATTGGGAGTTTCTTTGGCTCAGGCTTCTCCAGCCCTCTACCAGCTTGGAACTACTCTTGGTTTGCCCCATTGGGGGTTCTCTCTTTCGTGGTCATGGTTTCTCTCTCAGTTCTCTACCAGAGGTCATTCCACTACGCGATAACGGACAAAAGGATCCACATACGACAGAGCTTCCTGTACTTCGAGACCAGCGCCCACGGGATTTCATATCACAAAGTGGAGAATCTAAAGGCCGATCCAACCATACTCGGGAGGATATTGGGATACGGCAACATACACGTTGTCACAGGTTCTGGAGTCGGGTTACAGGTCGAGTCACTGGGAGCCGGCGCGGGAGGCTCTCCTGAAATTATGGAGAACCCCAAAGGGAAGATGCGAATTTTTTCATTCCTCATTGGTTGGATTTCTCTTCAGAGGAATAGGACAGTAGAGGCGACTGACCCAGGTGATTGCCTGTATGGGATAAGACGCCCAATGGACGTGTACCGATTGATAAACGAACTGATGGATGCCAATGTCGGACCAGCAGTTGAACAATAGACGTCTGCCATGAAATAACCTACCACCCATTCCGCACCGTTCATAACCCTGAGTCCTCCCAGTGATACTGAGACATCATGTCGGATGAGGAAACAATAACTAAGGCGGCACAATGCATTACTCAAGGAGATTTCATGGGAGCAATGGAAATCTTCGAGGCGCACATCAACTCCAACAGAGACGATCCCGCGGGATACCATGGTTGGGCTGAATCTGCACTATTCGAGATTCAGGAGAACGGCAACTTCGACGAAAAGGGAAATGACAGGATAAACGAGGGACAGGTCGCTGCCTACTTCAAGAAGGCCGCTGCACTAGATTCTGAGAGCACCGAGTATCAGGCCGCTTATGCCAACGCACTAATTGAGTTCGATAGGATCCCAATGGCAATTCGCGAGCTAAAGAAACTCAAGGAACTAGGCGACTCTTCAGATGACATCGACGTGACTCAGGACCTGTACCAAGCAGCTAAGATGTTAATTGACAACATCGACTTCAAGACCAACTTCGATAGGAGTGAGGACTTCGCTAAGCAATTCCTCCCAGTATCAGTAGAGTTCGCACTCCTTGGGATGGGCTTCGCCTCTGCAGAGGAAGCCCTGGAGTATCTCCAGACCGAGTAGGGGTGGTTCGATTGAGCGACCGTTTCCTGGTCGCCCTAGGGTATCATGGACACTCATTTCACGGATCCCAGGTCCAGCCGGATGTAGGCACAGTCGAGGGTTCTCTGAGAACCGCGCTGAGGAGACTTACTTGGTGGTCAGAGGGATGCTTAGAGATGTCGAGCAGAACAGACGCTGGTGTTAGCGTTCGGATGAATTTGGCCAGAATAGATATGCCTAAATCGGTCTCACAGAAGGCAAGCAACGACTCCATAGTAAGAGCACTAAACGACCATCTTCCAGTTGGAGCAACCGCTATATCGGCTAACAGGGCACCCTCCATTTCCAAGGTCAGGTACGCAGACTCAAGGAGTTACTTGTACAGGTTAGAGGCGATAGAGGATTGGCCATACGAATACGATTCGGATGCACTCTCAGAGGCCTTCTCTTTGGTTGAGGGGGAGCACGACTTCACAAACCTCTCGAGATTGGAAGACGATACGGACCCAATCCGAACGGTAGATCAGTGCATTCCATGGACTTCAGATGATGGGAGAGTGATTGGATTCTCTATCCGGGCAAAGTCATTCATCTGGAATCAAGTTCGGAGATTGGCATCAGCATTCTCCGGCATAGCATCTGGGAGGGTATCAATACTGGATCTGGAATCTGCACTAAACTCTCCTGGAGTCAGGGTTGATTTGGGTAGGGCCCCTTCCGAGGGGCTAGTTCTGTGGGGGATTTCACACAAGGACTTCGAATCGCCATTCTCCCACGATTTGCCGCCACCTGTTACATTCTCTAGAAGGCCCAGTGACTCTAGAGAGTATCGGAGGTGGCTTTCAATGTCTCAATATGAGATGGGGGCATTATTGGAGAAAGAGTGGATGTCAAGGCTCAAGTGAGCTCGATTTCCACCACTTCACCATCAGAGCATGGCAATCTCTCACGAAGGAAGGCTCCAGATATCACCTCTGCAGTACTGGTATGCCTAGTAAGATCGGGGATCAGAATCGCACAATCTTCCCAATCCCCCTGCCCTCTGCGAATCCTACCCTTGAACGCAGTCGCCCCTCCAAACGAATTTCCGTCTCTTTCGAAACCCTCTATTCTATGGGAGTCAACTGCCTCTATTGGCACTCCCTCCTCCAATCCAGCAATCACCCTTAGCTGGACGAAGGCTTCCATGCTGCCTTCTCCTACGTCGACATTCAGCGTACCCGGCCAAGCACCTACTCCGAGAACTCCCTTGAATTGAGTCTGGTAGTGCTTCTGGGACATGAATACGTGTGCTCTTCCGAGTCCACTGCTCACCTCTCCACTGACTCGCACGAACATGGGCTAGACAGGCGACTCATAATATTCGGCTTGCAGTCACAGAACAAATGTCGACCCTTGTTCCCCAACAGACCAACCCAATGATGTCAACTCTCTGTATTCAACAGAGCCAATGTCTATTGCGGGATTTGTGTGATTAAGATGTATGAAAATCACCTCTGGATCACCATCTTCCTTCTCTCCCAACATACTGATTGTTTCGGAAATTGTGGGGTGCGGAATTAGCGACATGTCCCGGCCCTCTAATTCATCGCCGCTCCAGAAGGTCCCATCAAGCAGTGCGAAATCCACTTCAAGTGAGTTCAGCCAAGCCCTTATGCTATCGGCTCTGGCCTTTTCGAGAGTCTGCCTCCAGTCATCGTGGTCCGGGAGAAAGAGAAGTGTAGAACTAGGTCCGATCACCTTGATGGCATGTGTGTCGGAGAACTCGTCCCGATGGGGTACTGGAATCAACTCGTACTCGAAACCACATCCTTCAGAGGGGGCGAACGGCTCTCCACTCGCCACTTTCTTGGTCTGGAAGGGCTCGGACAAACCTCTTTTCTGAATGAACTCTATTACTCTAATACTTGCAAAAAGGGGAACTCCGTTGGACCCCATTACTTCCTTTCCGAACTGCCCCAAGCCGTCTATATGCCCTAGATGAGCATGGGTCAGGCAAACAGAATTAGGAATTACCGTGGCCCCTACTCCGAGAGATTTCGCTGCTATTCCTAACTGCTGGGGAAGGGCCCTGGTTGCTTCTATCAGGTGGAGACTCCCATCGAGACCCATAATCAAACATGATGCTGGGTGTAGGGCCCTGGAAGGCTCGTTTAGAGCCGTCACGCATGTTCTACAGTCGCAGCCTGCTTGGGGGACTCCTCCATCCTGGGCGGTACCGACCACCACAACCCGCACTTCGCCCGTCTCCACACACTGCGATGGTATGCTTCACATCAATTCTCTCTTGGAGAAATTGTCCTCCGATTAATCAATGAACTAGGGTGCCTTCTGGGAGTCATGCCTGTAGATATGTCTTGGATGAGGGACAGGCATGAGGAACTACAATCCCAAGGTCTAGCTTGGAATCCTCCAACCTTGGAGGCAGCTAGCGAGCCAAGGTGCACAATAGATGGCAGGGAGATGATCATGCTGTCCGCAAACAACTATCTCAACCTCACAACACACCCCAGAGTGATCAAGGCTGCAGTGGAGGCCACCAAGAAGTACGGTGCAGGATCAGGCTCAGTTAGAGCAATAGCAGGAACGATGGACCTCCATCTGGAAGCAGAAAGGACCTGTGCCGAATTCAAGGAAGTAGAGGCATCACTGATATACTCCGCCGGATATACGGCCAACGTCGGACTAATCCCGACACTGGTACGAGGACCTCAGGACGTCATTATCTCCGATGAGTTGAATCACGGTTCAATTATAGATGGGGTGAGGTTGACCAAGGCTTCCAGAGCGGTCTACCCTCACAATGACATGGGAGCCTTGGAGAGGGTCCTGAAAGAGAACAAGGACTCAGAACGCAAACTGATCATCACCGATGGGGTATTCAGCATGGACGGGGACATCGCCCCACTTGACGAGATAGCAGATCTGGCCGAGGAATACGGGGCCATGACATTCGTCGATGACTGTCATGGGGAGGGCGTTCTCGGAGAAGGTAGAGGGATAGTATCACACTTCGGCCTACAAGGCAGGGTCACCTTCGAGGTCGGCTCATTCTCTAAGGCGCTGGGAGTGCAAGGGGGTATCCTAGCTGGAAGCGAGGATGTAAGGACACATGCCTTGAATCACAGCAGGTCATGGCTACTCTCTGGAAGCCAGCCTCCGGGTGTTGCTGCCGCCCAGAAGGCAGCTATCGAGGTCCTAATGTCAGAGCCTGAGCACGTCAGGAGGCTATGGGAGAATACCACATACTTCAGGGACGAGTTAGACTCGATGGGATTTGACACAGGGGTCAGTGAGACGCCAATTGTCCCGATAATGTGCGGAGAGAGCAGGAAGGCCCAGGAACTCTCCTCCCTGATGAGGGGGGAGGGAGTAATGGTGGGTGCGATTGTTTTCCCTATGGTTGCGCGAAATAAGGCCAGAGTGAGGACGCAGATGTCAGCAGGACTAAGTCGTGAGGAATTGGATTCAGTATTGGAATCATTTGACAGGTGCGGAAGAAAGATTGGCCTGATTTGATCAGAGTCAACAATATTGGGACAATTTGTGCCTGTTTTCCGTTTTTCAAAGAAAGGCACATGGCGGAGGGATTATGATGGGGCGTCGGTTACCCTCTATGCTGGTGAACACATGAGCGATGAAGAAACTATTTTCTCCATTTCCGAGGGACACTTGGATTCTGGTCTGAGGGGAATTCCCGTCGGCACCTGCAAGACATCCTATGTGGACCCAATCGAGGGTGTTCACTACGTGGGATACCCTGTTGGTGACCTCGCCAATCTGGAGGAGGAGGACGTAATCTTCTTACTGATGCACAAGAGGCTGCCCGATTCGGATGAGTCTGCTGCCTTCCGTAAGGAGCTCGCACATCGTGGAGAGGAGATGCCCACAGGCGCATTGCGGGTTCTGGAGAACTTGACTCCAGGGAGCGGGCACCCGATGGACTGGCTCTCAATAGGGATAATGGCGATGGGTGCGGCTGAGACTACTGGGGACGCGAGAGTAGACTCGATGAACCTCATCGCCAGAACTCCAGAGTTGATGGCTAGGATATTCCTTCTAAGAGGGGGGAAACCGGAGAAGATCCGCCCTAGGAAAACCGAATTAGGCCTAGTTGAGAACTTCGTCCATATGCTGGGGGTGGATGGAGAGGAAGCTGAGATGATGAACAGAGTCCTCAGATTCTTCTTCATTCTGCACATGGATCACGGTGGAGGTAATCTTTCCACTTTCTCCGGCAAGGCGGTCGCTTCTGGTAGGGCTTCGGTTTATGCTTCTCTGGCTAGCGCGATGAACGCACTATCGGGGCCACTACACGGAAGGGCAAATCAGGCTTGCCTGGAGTTCGTCCAGAGGATCGGTACATCGGACCCAGACGAGATTGAGAGTTTTGTCAGGGCAGAACTCGCTGCGAAGAGGCCGATATACGGTTTCGGTCATGGGGTGCTCAGGGCCGAGGACCCAAGAGCGAGACTACTGATAGAACTTGGCTCAGAGGTCTGTCCAGATGACGAGTACTACAAGATTGCCAAGGCCCTTAGAGAGGTAGTCCCCCCTATTCTGAAGGAGCACCCCAAGATCAGTAATCCATATCCCAACGTCGACTTGGCCAGCGGAAGTCTTCTGCATGCCATCGGGTTCAGGAAGCCTAACTACTACACGACTTTCTTCGGCTGGGCCCGAGTAGCGGGAATCTGCGCCCAGATTTTGGATGAGAGGGATGCGCGTGACGGA
>CAZPNT010000049.1:0-8559 GCA_964588055.1 uncultured Candidatus Poseidoniales archaeon
CACTGTCTGGGCAAACAACTCGGGAGGAAGCAGCAGCACCGAAGTCTCGATCTGGGTAGTCGGAAACGGAATCTTCCTGAGCTTCCCCACAAGCGACCTAATGCTGACGGCGGGAGTAGGGATGCAGCCCATCGCCGGGCAGACATCTGGTTCCGCCCCGGAGAGCTGGGGGGTGCATCCTGAACTTCCCAACGGCCTCCTATTCGGCTCTACCAATGGTACGATCTGGGGCACCCCAACAACTGTCCAGAACATCTCCAACTACACCATCTGGGCCAATGCATCTGGAGCCCAGACTAGCTCAGTCACAATCACAATCACAATCCTGGTGGACACCGATGGAGATGGGATCGCGGACCTTTACGATGGGGATGACGACAACGACGGTTGGAACGACACTGCAGAGATCGACTGCGGGACCGACTCTCTGAACTCAACTAGCTACCCTACTGACTTGGACAACGACGGCCTTTGTGATGCTCTGGATGATTCGGATGACCGAGCGATAGCGCTCGCCTACTCCGTCGCTAGCATGGACCTCATCGTCAACGTCTCCGTAGTCGACCTAGTACCAATCACCTCCGGAGGGACGATCTCCTCATGGGAATCAGGTACGAGCATGCCATCGGGGATCAATCTGAACATGTCCACGGGAATCATCTCTGGAACTCCGACTGAGGTCTTCAACGCTACCACATACGTCATATGGGCGAACAACAGCGCTTACTCAGCATGGTTCAACATCAGCATTTCCTCGTCTCTACTTGACACGGATGGAGATGGGGTTCCAGACGTGACGGATGCAGACGACGACAACGATGGTTGGGAGGACTTCAACGAGACCGCTTGCTCCACGAATCCCCTCGACAATACCGACTACCCCGAAGACGGCGACAGCGACGGGATATGCGACTCCAATGACCCGATAGACGACTCGTCAATCCTACTAGCCTTCTCGGACCCATTGCTCAACCTGACGACGAACATATCGACTATACACATCTCCCCGATAGTGTTCGGCGGAGACGTCAGAACATGGGAGGTGGCTCCCGATCTGCCTGCGGGACTTTCGTTGAACAACTCCACTGGAGTGTTGTCCGGAACACCGAGCACCGAGTTCGATCTCACCAACTACACCATCTGGGCGAACAACAGCCAGCATGACTCCCATTTCACCATCGGCATTTCCTCATGGCTGCTGGACTCTGATGGTGACGGCGATCCCGATGAAACCGATCCTGACGACGATAACGATGGGTGGGGTGATGACGACGAGGGGGACTGCCTGACGGGGACACTCGACCCGACGTCTTTCCCCGGAGACGGAGATGAGGACGGCCTGTGTGACGGTCTCGACCAAGTGGATGACTCGGAGATATTCCTAATCTACACCATTACATCTCAACTGCTCTTCGTCAATGAGCCAATAGAGCCGATTGTGGGTTCCACCTACGGGGGCGATGTGCGCACCTGGGAGATCTGGCCACCACTGCCAGAGGGGCTTACACTGAATGGTGCATTGGCACGAACAACTTCTGCGAACGGAACCATCTCCGGGGCCCCGATGGGCGAGTTCGAGATGCAGGTTTTCACAGTGTGGGCAAACAACTCGCAATACCACAGCTCAGTTGAGATCACTCTCCAGTCAGTCACTCCGGACCCCGATGACGACGACTTCGACCTGATTTACCTTGAAGATCGACTCAATCTGACGACAAATGTGGATGAGGTGTACATGGAGCCCCAGATATTCGGAGGGAACGTTTCCTCGTGGTCCATCTCCCCCTCACTTCCCGATGGACTCGGCTTCAACACAACGAACGGACTTGTTACTGGGGTCATCGCAGTAGAGCAAAACGAGACCGCTTACACCGTGACAGCCAGCAATTCTCTCTTCATGGACACCTTCCAATTCACTATCCTAGCCAGCATGCTAGATACAGACGAGGATGGAATTCCCGATCTATTCGATCCCGATGACGATGGGGATGGTTGGAATGACACCCTGGAGATCGACTGTGGGACCGATCCTCTTTACATCGTGGAGAGCCCAGATGATCATGACGAGGACTGGGTATGCGACTCGTTGGACGAGTTCGACGACTCCCCGATTGTCTTCTTCTACCCCAATGACAAGTTGGTCCTCACGGTGGGAGAGGAGATGGAGCCCCTAGAGCCTCTAGTCGCCCCAAACAGCGGGGGCATATTCCTGTTCACCGTGATTCCGGACCTACCAAGAGGGTTGGTCCTGGATAACACGACAGGCGTTATTTCAGGAATCCCGGAAGAGGCCTACAGGCACATCCTGATTGAGTACTCACACAGGTTCACCGCCCAGAACTCACAATGGGATTTCTCATACAGGGTGGACTTCGACATATTCTGGCCAGAAGACAACGACACCGACGAAGATGACGATGGCTGGCCGGACATAGTCGAAATAGAGTGCAACACTGATCCAACTAACGCTTCCTCCATCCCCGAGGACATCGACCTAGATGGGGTATGCAGCCATATTGACGAAGACGACGATGGTGACAACATAGGAGACCCGATAGACAGGTTCCCGAAGGACCCGACGGCCTGGGACGACACAGACAATGACACCATGCCCGACGAGTTGACCTGCATGTACCTCACCGACTCTGCTAACTGCACATTCAAGTTGGTTGAAGACCTAGATGACGACAACGACGGTTGGCCTGACCTCAACGAGACCAGTTGCGGAACCGATCCGAAGGACAACCTGTCAGTACCTGGCGATGACGATGGAGACGGGGTTTGCAACCTTCTCGAGGTTTACGTTCCCGATGCCGTGAGAATCCTCTGGATATGCTGCTTCCCGGTTCTTCTTCTACTACTCCTACTCGTTTGGGTGATCAACCCCTTCACTGTTAATGAGGAGGAGATTCTCGGACCCGAACCAGAGTACACCACGACAGAGGCGGGATGGCAGGGGGGGACAGGCGAGTACGATGACCCGTACGTTCTCAAACCGGTAAAGGGAATCAGGAAGGGCTCCTTCTCTCGGAGTCACGAAATCATTGAGGTATCGAACATCACACCCAGACTAAAGTGCGATTTCACAGACATGTCATCTGAGGAGAACGGCAGCCGGTTCAGTATGGGTTCGAAGAAATCCAACTCCAGAGGAAACCTGGAGTTCAGGCTGGAGTTCAGCGATGATGGAGACACAGTCGAGACCACTGAGTACGTGGGGCTCATAAGACTAGGAAAGGCCACAGTGTACTTCCAGTGGTCCGTAGAGGTCGAGGTGCATAGAGACACCCCCGAGGAGGAGCTAGCCAAGAAGAGAGCGAGCAGGATAGAGAGGGAGGCCAAGAAGAAGGCGGCCAAGATGGAGAAGGAGGCGGAGGAGAGGTTTGCAAAGGCAGAGATCGATGCAAAGAAGAAGGCGGCCAAGATGAAAAGGAGCCTGGAGAGCAAGGTCGCTGAAGTCGAAAGGGAAGCAGAGGAGAGAGCAGCCGTGGCAGAGATGAGGGCGGCAGAGGCAGTCAAAAAGGCCGAACAGGCTGAGAAAGAGGCTGAGAGGAAGAGGGCCGAGGCGGAGAGCAAGGCTCGAAGGGAAGAGAGCCAGCGTCTAGAAAGGGAGAGTCGTGAAAGGAAGGCCGAGGAAGAAGAGCGACTCCGCTTAGTGGCAGAGGAAGCAGCAGAGGAAGAGAGGAAGGCCGAGGAAGAGGCTGCCGAGCTCAGAGCGATTCTCAGAAAGAAGGCAGAAGAAAGGAAGGCCGAGGAAGAGGCCCGTAAGGAAGAGGAAGAGGTCGCAAAGAGGGCAGCAGAGGAAGAGGCAAAAAGAATTCAGAGGGAAGCGGAGGAGAGGGCCGCCCGACTTCACAGAGAAGCGGAGGAGAGGGCTGCGACGGTAGAAAGGGAAGCGGCAAGAAAGGCTGCTGAAGTAGAGCGAGAAGCCGAGATGAAGGCAATGGAGGCGAAGGAGAAGCTCAGGAAGAGGGCGGTCGAGAGGAAGCGGCAGGTCGATCTGGAGGAGAAGGAGAACCAGCTTGCCCGAGAACAAGCAGCCGAGAGGTTCGTCGCCATGGAAGAGGAACTGGAAGAAAGGAAGTCTAAGCTAGAGGAGCTGGATGCAGGAGCCAAAAAGAAGGAGAGGGCCCTCCTGAGGGTTGCCGAGAAGTCCAAGGACATCGACTTCGGCATTCTGGGATTCGCAACCTCCGAACAAAGGGACCAACTCCAGGAAATCGATGGGGTTGGGGCTTTCATCGAAGAGAAGCTAAACGCACTTGGAATCTACACCTTCGAGCAGGTATCTCGAATGAGCTCGGACCTTGAGGACAAGGTAAACGAAGCAATAGAGTTCTTCCCTGGTAGAATAAAGAGAGACCAGTGGGCGAAGCAAGCAAGGAACCTATTGGGCCAAGCAGATTCGAGTGGACCGGAAACCACCGCTGAAGGGGCGGACATCGAAGCTATGACGCAGAAGGATCTGATGGAGCAGGCGAAGGAGGAAGTCAGGAAAAGGGAAGCTGCGGAAGAGAAGGAGAGGGAGATCAAGAGGAGGAGAGAGAAGGCGGCAGAGCTCCTCAGCAAGATGAGTTCTGAAACCCCGGCAGAGAGCGAGCCTGCATATGAGTCTGGGATCGACTTCTCTGTAATCGGATTCGGATCCGAGGAAGACAAAGACGACCTACAGGAAATAGACGGAATAGGGAGGTTCGTCGAGAAGAAGTTGAATGAAATCGGCATATACAAGATCTCCCAAATAGCGAGCATGACGCAGGCCATCTCGGACGAGGTAAACGAAGCAATAGGTCTCGGCCCGGGGAGGATAGACAGGGACGAGTGGGTTCTGCAAGCAAAACGGCTGATACGATAAGCATTTGATATAGGGGCGATTGGAGGTAAAAGAATGGCTGACCCGATTACCGAAGTATTTTCCACACTGGCAGAGTTACTAGACGAGGTAGAGGAAATCGGAATAGTGGCCCAAATAGGAGTATCCCTAGGACTAACACTGTTTGTTCTTATTTTCACCAGATACTTTCTGCTGAGGGCCGCATGGAGAGTAGTCAAGAGGACGGAAGCGGAGTGGGACAACGAAATACTAGACCCCATAATCAACAGAGTCTACCTTTTCATTCTCATGGCTGGGGTAGAGTTGACCATGATGTGGACATTGGGGCGAAACGATGCCTTCTACTCCGCTGTAGCACCTTACTTCTCCGCCGTATACATCCTCCTCTCAGCATCCATAATCAGCGTGTCCATCAAATTCATCGTCCCTGCTGCTATGGAGAGATACAACACCAACAAGAGCGTGACAGTCACTGGGGGCAACCCCCTACTGGTATTCTCATCCAGAGGGATTGTGGGCTTCATGGGAATCTACCTAGCCCTTCAAGAGGTCGGAATAGAGCTGCTTGGGATACTAGCATCCCTAGCGGTTTTCTCCCTAATTATCGGGCTAGCCGTGCAACAGACTCTGGGCAACATGCTCAACTCATTTATGCTGGCTGTAGACCAGCCATTCGAAGTAGGAGACAGAGTCGAAGTCGAAGGAGTCACTGGAAATGTAATGTCAGTTGGCATCCTTTCAACAAAGATCCTGACGCTTACCGAGGAACTGGTAGTAATTCCGAACAACAGGCTCGTAGACTCCACCATCACGAACTTTGCAAGGGGAGGTGGAGACGGGATGGGCTCCAGAGTAACGCTGACTCTGGATATCGGAGTCGACTACGAAGAACGCTCTGCACATGTGAAGCAGGTCATCATGGACGTTGCGAAGAAGTGCCCTCTAGTCCAGGAAGACCCTGCGCCGCTGGTTCTCCTAAGGGAGCTAGCAGACTTCTCGAAGAACTACCGGCTATACGCCTGGATTGGCGACTATAGCGAGAAGTTCCTAGCAACCGACTGGATACTGAGGGAAGTGGACTCTGCATTCGGCAGAGAAGGAATCAGCATCCCATACCCAGTAGGGGTTGAGTTGAAGAACAAGCCAAGCCCATTCCCAGATGGCGAGGCAGGAGATAGGATGCGGAGGCTCAAGGCCACCAGGCAGCACGTATCGAGGATCAAGATGCTGAAGGACGAAACTGATCTGGAAGAGGAGAGGGAGTCTGCAAGAGTAGAGCTTGAAGTCCTTGAGTCGAGAATGGCGGAGGGTGACTTGAAGAAAGCAGAGAGGGAAATCCTAGAGAACGACATCCGCGCCCTGGAGTCTCTTCTCGCGCAGTTCTCCGAGTGATGCTACGAAACTTCTTCAAGCCTATTGCCTGATTGAACGGCATGAAGACTGAGGACTCAGGGGCGTCTGCGAAGGGAGCGGGTCTCGAATTGAGCGATAGAGAGAAACCGGGCATCACTAGGGAGAAGAACGAGATTCCACCTGAGAAGAAGGGTGAGAGCCCTACGATCGAATGGGAATACTTACTTCCTAACGGAAAGAAGTTGGAGAACGAAAAAAGGGTTGATTTCCTCAACTCACTAGCAGTCCCTCCCGCATGGACTGATGTCTGGTTCTGCCCAAACGAAAGCGGGCACATACAAGCTACGGGAAAGGACTCCAATGGAAGGCTGCAATACAGGTACCACCCAAAATGGATAGAGTACAAGTCGATCCTGAAGTATCAGAATATAGACGAGTTCGCAACCGAGTTGAATAGCCTAAGATTGGAGGTCGAGGCAGACCTAGATACCAAGGGAATGCACAAAGACAAAGTCGTTGCACTGGTTATCTGGCTCATAGACAGATACCATATCAGAGTAGGTTCAGACCAATATGCCCAGGAGAACGAGTCATATGGTCTAACCACGCTAAAGGAGAGCCATATAACCTACAGGAGGGGGGAAAAGGCAATCGTGGAAGGATTGAGGGTGCTGAAGCAGAATAAGGACCCTCTGCCGAAAATCAACGCCATGATGAAATTCACAGGAAAGTCAGGAAAGGACTGGAAATTGTACGTCCGGCACCCTGAGATTGCCAAATTAATAGAGGATTCTGCGAAGGTGGGTGGCAAGGAAAAGGAGCAGGATCTATTCAGATACGCGGATGAAAATGGGAATGACTACGACATCAAGGCTGAGCACATCAATGAATACCTAAATGATAAGATGGACAACAGGTACACTGCCAAGGACTTCCGTACTTGGGCCGCTTCGTGGAAGACGGCTGCTAGACTGGCAATGGTATCCGAAGCAAGCGAGGAAGAAATTAGCGAGTTACCTGGGCTCCACCAGGAAGCCCTTGAGAGGTCTGAGAAAGATGGCTTCCCAGCTTACGTAGAGTGGTGTGGGAGGTATCTCAAGGGAACTGATGGATTGGTGAAACTTGCAGAAACCGGAAAACTACCAGGAGATAGCGAGAAGGAAAGGATGGCCACGATGCTGGCAGTCATAGACACGGTGGCAGCTGACCTAGGCAATACAAGAGCAGTCTGCAGATCTTCCTACATCAGACCGATGTTCATTGATGATTGGGAGGATGAGGTTTTCTTAGAGAGATGGAATGAGGCCAAGAAGGGCCCCATAAGGGGGAGGCAAATGCTCTCCGACGAAACGGCTGCGATCAATTACATGAAGGCGTGGGAAGATCAAGAGTTCAAATTCTCCAAGAGCTAGGATGATTGAAGCGTAACGCCTTCATGGTGATGCCATGGAAGAAGGGGGAATGAGGAGAATAGACCTGCTCGGCTTCCTATGCCCAATACCCGTCCACGAGACGCGAAGGGTGCTGCAGAAGTGCGAAGAGGGAGAAACCATAGAAGTATTATGCGATGATCCGGAGACGCTGCATGACATTCCTGCTCTGTGTGACAGGATGGGAGTGACTCTCAATGGGGTGGAGGAAGAGAATGGTGAATTCAGATTCACTATAGTCAATGTGACTGGAGACCTGTAGCATTCAAATGGTCGCTTCAATTGGAAAAGGCATGAGTAGCGCGCGTGTTTACGAGTTAGGAGAGGTACCTGCTGATGCTCGCCTCCCAACAGAGCACGGAGATTTCAGAATACGAGTATTTCACGAGGAGAAGACCGGTCTGGATCACGTAGCTCTTCTCCTTGGTGACATGGGGGGCCCAGACCCGGTCCTAGTTAGGGTGCATTCAGAATGTCTAACGGGAGATGCGTTCGGCAGTCTTAGATGCGACTGTGGCCCACAGTTGGAAGCCGCACTCAGAATGATACAAGAGGTAGGATGGGGTTGCCTGGTGTACCTTAGGCAAGAGGGTCGCGGAATAGGCCTCCATGCTAAGATTCAGGCCTATAACCTTCAGGATCGAGGAGCAGATACGCTAGAGGCCAATCTAATGCTAGGCCACCCAGCGGATGCAAGAGACTACGGAATTGCCTCAGAGATCCTAGGATCAGTAGGAATCGAGAAGGTGAATCTAATGACAAACAACCCAGACAAGGTTGAGCAACTTTCCGAATATGGAATCAACGTAGTCGAGAGAATGACTATCGTAGCAGGGGTGGGGGAGGGGAACCTAGACTACCTTTCTACCAAGGCCCGTAAAATGGGGCACCAAATCAGCGAAGATAACCTAGAGAAGGAGTAGCACTGGGGCCGTGACCGGG
>CAZPNT010000050.1:0-8384 GCA_964588055.1 uncultured Candidatus Poseidoniales archaeon
CCCTGGCTTCACAATAGAGGTTGATGGTCAAATGGAGTCTAGCGGTTCCTCGGTGTTCGGAGCTAGGATTGCGATCTCAGGCTCTCTGAGTATGAACGATACTTCACTAGATAGGGTCGGCCCCATCATTCTCGAGAATGACAATGCTTCAATACAACTTGGTGGAAATACCGAGTTCTCAAACAGCACTGACGATCACGATGTGAGAGCAAGAGGTTTCTCTACGATAGAATGGGGAGAGGATGTCATTGGTTCAGGAGGACTTACTGACAAGTGGGAAAGAAGGCTGGCTGGGCAGAAGCTGTCATTCGATGCAATGTACGTAACATACGAGATTACTGGAATGCACAAGTTCCCTAGTTACTCGAACTTCAGCAACGAGATGGGCGTCTCATTCATTGATGGAGGCAGGGAGAGGGTTGTAGAAATTGCATGGTCGCATGACAACTCATGGGAGGAGAGTCCCATATGGAGCGAGGAAGCTATCGTCACAATCACTGATTACCGGACTGCGTGGAATCCCGAAGAGTCGGGGATTGGAGACTACGGAGGAGGTCAATTCGAACTTGGATGGGTCAACGAAATTGTAGTCGACAGCGGGACCCCGATGATTGAGTGGGTTTCTCTGAACGCATTGGACGGAGGTGGCTCTACCACTGATCATGCTTCTGTTGGGGATTCGGCAAACATGGCCGCCATAATTGAAAACTCTGGAACAGCACCCGCATCCCTTGCAATAAATTGTGAGGACGTCAGCACGGGGGCTAGCGCACAGATTTCACCATCTTTCCCCAATGCCCTAGTCGGCCCTGGTGAGCAAGTGACGATTACTTTCAGCTGGAGGATCTCCGTCGAAGGTGAAGAGTCGTTGTCTTGCAGGATACTAACTCCCACCCAACTCGTGGAAGAGTTCTCTTTCGGAGGAGGTCAGATTTCTAGTAACACACTAGTATGGGATGCAGCAAAGGAAGAGGGAGATTCTACGATAATCCCTGCTCTTATCGCGCTGGTAGTGGCCGCGGGAGTAGGCGGAAACTTCCTTCTCTCTATCTACAGAAACGAGGAAGACGAGGAAGATGAGTCTCAGAGTATTCCCTGAGCCAAAGTTGACTCTGCGATCTTGAGGAAGCCAGCGATGTTCGCCCCCGCCACGTAATTTCCGGGCATCCCGTACTTCTCAGCCGTCTCAAAGGCGTTCTTGTGGATGTTTACCATTATGCCCTCTAGCTTCTGGTCAACCTCTTCCCTGGTCCAGTTCATCCTCAGACTATTCTGACTCATCTCAAGACCAGAAGTGGCGACCCCTCCTGCATTGCTTGCCTTACCTGGTGCGAATAGGATTCCGTTCTCTTGGAATACCTCGATTGCTTCTGGTGTGCAAGGCATGTTCGCGCCCTCTGCTACGGCGATGACGCCGCTGTCTACTAGCATCTGTGCTTCTGCGCCGTTCACCTCATTCTGAGTGGCACAAGGGAGAGCTACGTCCACATCCGTGAGCCATAGGTCGTTCTGATTCGGCTCGGGCTTGGATTCCGTGTACTCTACACCATCAAAGTGTTCAGCGTACTCCTTGATCCTGCCCCTCCTGTTGTTCTTGAGGTCCATCATCCAGGCTAGCTTTTCTCTATCTATTCCCGATTCATCGTAAATGTAACCGCTACTATCTGACATTGTCACTGGCTTTCCGCCCAGATCCAATACCTTCTCACAAGCGAACTGGGCAACATTTCCAGAACCGCTTATTGCCACTCTAGCACCATCGAATGACTTGCCCTTAGTGGCTAGCATCTCCCTGGCGAAGTATACAAGGCCATATCCAGTGGCTTCTGGCCTAATTAGAGAGCCCCCGTATGACAGACCCTTTCCAGTAAGAACCCCTGCAGTGAACTCATTTGCCAATTTCCGGAACATCCCGAACAGATATCCTATCTCTCTGCCTCCAACTCCAATATCTCCGGCTGGGACGTCAAGATCTGCACCAATATGTCTCCATAGTTCGCTCATGTATGACTGGCAGAACCTCTTTACCTCTGAATCAGACTTACCCTTAGGATTGAAGTCGGATCCCCCCTTGCCCCCTCCCATTGGGAGCCCGGTTAGACTGTTCTTGAACACCTGCTCGAATCCTAGGAACTTCAGAATCGATAGATTGACGCTTGGGTGGAACCTTAGACCTCCCTTGTACGGGCCTATGGCGCTGTTGAACTGAACTCTGTAACCCCTGTTTACGTGTAGTTCGCCCTTGTCGTCATACCATGGTACTCGGAATTGAATTATCCTCTCTGCCTCTACCATGCTCTGAACCACGCCCATATATTCGGGGTTCTCAGAAATTACCGGCCCCAGGCTTTCGAGAACTTCTTCTACAGCCTGATGGAACTCAGGCTGGTCCGGATCTCTGGCTATCACTGTCTCGTAAACTGTCTTTATCGCATTGTCCATTTGGTCACCAACGATTATGTCGTCCCTGACTTCGGGCGGGCGCCCCTGCGAATGCTCCCCTTTTCAATGTTCCAAGGAGTAAAACAGCCAAAGAAGGTTATTCGAACAGTATCTGTTCAGCGATTTCAGAGACTCTTCGCTCGTTTCCTGGAGTAGTCATAACATACACTACCTCTTGACTGACCTGCCTCCTCCTTAGAGCATCTGCCATGGGAGTCACTTCCTTGAGCCATCGCGTTTTTCCATCGTCTCCGAGAACCTTCACGTCCACTTGAGCCATGCGAGGCTCGGAAAGTAGGAGTTTGACACTAGGTACGTCAATGGCAACGTACCCTGGCTCGAGACCGGACCTGAATGCGATGTCGTCCTCCAATTCCCTCCTTTCTGCCAAGTCACTAGCTACAGTGGCTAGTCTTTCTATCTGGTCATTGGTCAAGTCATCTTTCCTCCTACTGAGGCACACTTTCAGCAGGTTCCTGTACTTGAGTCTAGTAACCATGTCCCTAGAGAACCCACCTACCTTGTCCAATTCCCCCCATATCTCCGCATCGACCCTCCTCTGTAGATCCAAGGAGTCGGGTAGAGCGTCTCCGGCTCTCTCGACTGCTCGTGAAAGCATCACCTCAGTTACTCTAGTAACCCTGTGGAAGTATACTGCACTGTACATCAGCCCCCTTGCCACTAGCATTCCCTCTAGAGATGATAGTCCACCCTGCTCGACAACGATGTCTCCGCTCTGTCTTCGGAGGCACTCGATTAGCCTATTGTGATCCACGACTCCGTGCTTCACTCCTGTGAAATGGGAATCCCGCAGAAGGTAGTCCAGTTGGTCACAATCTACTGGACCATGCACCAGCAGAGCAAGGGTCCTGTCCTCGCCGGAGAAATCTGACTGTCCCTCTGACCAGGTAAGCAACGATCTCTCCGTACCAGATGCGTCTGGACCGGTAATCAACGAAGAGACTAATTTTGGGTCCAAACCTCTGTCCTCCAGTATTTCAGGGATGGACTTCCGATCATCCAACGAGTCTCCTTCTCCCTCAACTATGACATCATATTCCCCTAGAATTATCCCCTTGGTCACCTCCATGTGATCGAGTCCGCCCCTATCAGCAAGGATGTGTTCCAAGGTATGCGAATAGGGACCATGCCCAACATCGTGCAACATGGCTGCAACTTGAAGCGTATCCCTGTCCAAGTCATTCATGGATAGGGAGTCTGCCATCCTACCTGCGATGTGAGAGGCGCCCAGTGAGTGTTCGAACCTAGTGTGATGGGCGCCCGGGAAAACCAAGTGAGCGAGGCCCAATTGCTTGATGTGGCTGAGTTTATTCATCTCTGGAGTTGAAAGTAGATCCTGGGTCACTCCGTCCAATTTGAATTGGCCATGGATTGCATCGTTGATGACTTTCACAGTATCACATTGACTGCGGGGCAGTCATGTGCCTTGAATCGCTCGTTAACACGTAGAAAGGAGTATTCAACAAAGTAAATTTGTAATTCAATTGCATTTCAATTGCAATACAATTATATCCTGTACGCACCTCTCGCAGACTCAGGAGGAGCAGAAGGTGCCCGGCAACAGTCCAATGGTCTCGCTTAGGATTCCGGAGGATCACCTCCTGGAACTGGATAGGATGGTTGGTTTCGACGGGATGAGGAATAGGTCAGATGTAATCAGAGAAGCAGTAAGGAGGATGCTGGCCACGCCACTTACCGGGAAGGGAGACAGGGTCGAGGTGGACCTTGGGCCGGAGCTTACTGTCAGGCTCAAGGACTACTGCAAGATAGTGGGGGAGCCCGCTGATGTTGTTCTCAGGCAATCTGCCAGGGAGATGATCCGCAAGGAGATGATCGAGGGAGCCACTGTTGTGGACCTATTGAGGAGGCGCATGGAGGAGCTGCGCTCCAGACACGATGAGGAATCGAACGCTTAGGAGTGAGAGAGATATGAGCGATGTTGGGATGCACGCAAAGAAATCGGGGGAGCGGCACGTCCGCTCCCCCAACCACAAATCAAACGGAACCGGTAGGTTCGAGACCGGTCTGAGGAAGATAAGGGACAGGGCCAGGAGCCTGAGCAACGCAGTGGGATACGACTCCAAAGATGCGCCAAGATCCCAGAGGAAAGCAGAACAGAACTAGAATCAACACACACACCGTCCCGCACGTCACGTGCGGGGCAACCCTAATCATCCCAAATGAAATTCTAAGATTAGGGATGCAAACTTATGGACGGTCAATCCTCCAATAGGACTCTATGCAGGATGAAGGAGTGGGGAACGGTGGACATTTCTTTGCCCATGATTCTCCAAGACAGTCGCAAATTGGTATGATTTCAGATGGAATCAAATCTCTGAATGATGGGGGTTTCCTACTTGCGGCGGCTCCTACAGGAATAGGGAAGACTGCGGCTGCCCTAGCATCGGCTCTTAGCGTGGCAAATCTATACAGCACCAGTACAGAGACTCCTAAGATCCTATTTCTGACTGGAAGGCAATCTCAGCATAGGATTGTAGTAGACACTATTAGAGAAATTAACAGAAGGGTCCCCCAAGGATTCTCGAGAGTCAGATTAGTGGACATTATTGGTAGAGAAGGGATGTGTAAAGTCGTAGACAGGTCCACTGGAAAATGTAATTGCGAGGTTGGAGTGACAGAGTCTGAAAGAAGGTTTCTAAGATCCGATCTAGAAGAGTTCATCCACTCTGAGCCAAGGCATGTGGATCAAATCTTGAAGCGAGTTGAAAAGACTGATGTTTGTGCTTGGGCTACTGCAAGAGAGGCAGCCAAATCAACTAACGTAATAGTCTGTGACTACAACCACGTTTTCGTAGAAGGAGTCAGAGAGGCATCCCTACCAGTAATGGGAGTTGATTTGGAGAATTCCATACTAATTGTGGATGAGGCCCACAACCTTCCTGATAGAATTAGAAGTGGTTTGGAGAGAAGGATTACTGAGAGAGTCTTCGAGAGGTCTTTGGCAGATGTACAAGAATACAAGGAAAACATGCAGAAGAGTCAGAAAGAGCTTGATATCCCAGAATCTAACCAACTTAGAGATGCGAAATCGCTGGAGAAGCAAATTAAGGCATTGAAAGAAGACCCGGGTCTGAAAAAGTGGTTTGGAGACAACAAGAACAAGATTGAGAAGGCCAAGGGTGATGATCTAAGGGTTGAGACTCAAGAATTCCTGGATGTTGTCGCTGGCGCAATTGAAGGAGTGCTCGAAGATGATCCGGATGACAGCATTCAAAGAATCAGGATGATGATAACGAGATTATTGTCAGTAGTGGTTGAAGAAGACGAGGACATTGATGAAGAAGAGGAAAATGATTGTGTTAGACTTGGTGAAATTCTAGAGATTTGCATCAGATACCGGAACAGTTCTGCATTAGCCCTAGTATTCGATGAGTTGTTAGAACAACCTAGAGTCACCAGCCATCTTCTTGATCCGAGTGTTGTTGGTGAGCCAATCTTCGAGGGATGCATGGGTTCAATTCTCATGTCAGGAACATTATTCCCTCCGGAGATGTATGCAGAAATTCTCGGAATTCCTATGGCTCGTACTAACTGTAAAGAGTATTCCTCAGGTTTTCCACTAGGAAATAGGCCCGTCCTAATTGCCAGTGACGTTACCAGTAAATTCACTGAGAGAGAGAAGAGTTTTGACTCAATTATTGAACATGTGAGATCCGTGATAGAAAATACTGCAGGAAACGTGGCAATCTTCGCCCCTAGCTACTCTATGCTGGAAAGGATACATGGAGAGTTTTGTCCACCGAATTGGTGTCGTAAAACAATCATCAAAGAAGAGCAGAGAATGAGTAAAAGGAGGGTTGAGGGCCTTGTTTCAAAGTTATACGAACAAAGGAATATGGGAGGAGCGGCTCTCTTCGGAGTGCTCAGTGGCAAGTTGTCGGAGGGAGTTGACTACTCGGACAACGTCCTCGACGCTTTGGTTTGTGTAGGACTACCACTTCCGCCTCCAAGTGCTAGGCAGGATGCTCTGCTGGAATACTATTCCAAGAAATTCGATAGGAACAGGGCATGGAAATACGCCAGTCTCCAGCCTGCAGTGAACAGTATACTCCAGGCCCTCGGGAGACCCATAAGGAAAAAGGAAGACAGAGCGATAATAGTCCTCCTTGAGAAAAGGCTTCTAGAAAATAGAGTCAGCAGATGCATGCCAGAAATGCAGAAGATGCAGACTTCAAACCCAGCAAGAACTGCAGAGAGAGTAAAGGCGTTCTTCGAGATTTGAACAACAATGGGTTCATGCGAGTTGGATTACTGGGCACTTCATGGAGTGGACGAGGGTCGATATCGAATCTGATATCGATATCGCAGAGTTAGTAGGTGGTTTGGCGGATCTCAAGGTAGGCCTGGACACCGATGCGCAGTCAATGCACCAGGAGTTCATGAAGGGTCTTCCGCACCTGTCAGAGGTGCAAGAGAAGCACACTGCAGTTGTATCTGAAATCGAGTCGCGAGCACTTGGCGAAGAGGTCTCAACACTAGGGGAGTTCGTAACGGAGTTAGGAGGGGAATGGTCTGAAAATGAGATCAGGATCCCCCTCCCATCAGTGGACAAGGGTGGCTTTTCCATCGACACCAGAGGAGATGGAGATTCGCAACTAGTCCGAGTCATCTCAGCGGAGAGTTTCGGGGGAATGCTGAGGTCATTCCGTCTTCCTGAAGGGATGACGGTCAAAGGGGCTAGGTGGGAAGGGGAGATCTTCTCTATCAGGCTGGACTGAGTCACTCTTCAAGTTCGATCTCAAGAGGGCCCCTCTTTGGGATGTCCTCCATAGCCTCTATCTCCTGGACTACAGATGAAAGGGCGAGTTGGGCATTGTCCCTGTGGGTGTCGCCGAGAACGTGGCTAGAGTACCTTGCTTCCTCGAATATCCTGTCCAGAGACACCAAGGATGCCTCGCTAATCGGAAGAGCTCCGCGGATTGCCATCTCGAACTCCCTCACCGTCTCGAAGTTCCTACGTAGGAATCCACGCCGAGTAAGGACGGAGCATAGGTTCTCGTAGCATAGGAAGATGGCTCTCCTATACTCGTCACCAGAGGCAAGCATCTCGACCGTCTGCCCGAAGATGTTGGCGAGTTCCTTGATCGTAGACTTGCGCCGTCTGTTGATTGCCATTGCTCCTATCGCTACTAGGATGGCACCGACCACTAGGGCTCCTATCGCCACCGCGACCCTATCCAGGAATGAGGCTTCTGCTGGCTTCTCGTACTCTATCTGTACTCCCGAAGGGGGAAGCAGGGCAAGGCTGCCTGGTTCGATGAACTCCGAGTCAGACAATAGCAGGACCGAGAGGACCCCCCATCCCTCTGGGGGTAGTGACTGAGAGGAAAGTGGTGGGAGGGGGGCCATCGACTTGAACTCGTACTCGAAGACCCCGTCCGCTCCGGTCAACTTGGATACTGAGAAGTGCGTGACGCTCCCGTTGGCGAGGCTGGCAGTTAGGGACAGCCCTTCCAGGGGTGCTCCTGTGTCCCTTGCCGTTGCGTTGACGGTTCCCTTGATGATCCTCTGCCCATTGGAGACATCTAGTTCGGAGTATACGAAGTCGACCTCTACCATGACGAGTATCTCTATTTCCTTCGAGGCGCCGTTGAGGAACCTAGACTGGTCGGAGTCCACGATTATGGTAATCGTATTGTCCCCGGGAGTCATGAACTCCTGGGCCTTTGCCCTGATCTGGAAGTTCATTGTGTCGGGATTCCCCCATGGACCGGACGTCATGGGCAGCTCTGTTTCCCCCCATGTAATGGCCATGGAGATGTTTGCAAAAATAGCCGAGTCTCCACCGACCTCCCTAACCAGACCTTGGAGCATTATTGACCTAGATGGTGAGGAGTCCCCCCTGACTATGGTGTTGGTAATCGGCTGCACCTCTATCACTACGTCGGAGAGTGCGAAAA
>CAZPNT010000051.1:0-8219 GCA_964588055.1 uncultured Candidatus Poseidoniales archaeon
CCTTTCTTCCGAATACTCCACTCCGACCACTTCCTTTGCTCCAGCCAGAGCCGCTATTAGGGAAAATCCACCATTAGCAGAAAACAAATCCAATACCCGTTTTCCCTTTACCGATTCTACAATCCAATCACTGACCATCGTCTGCTTCATTTCGTTGTTAACTGCAAGAGCGTGGTTGGGATGAACTGGGGAGCTAGAATTACGGAATTCGAAACTTGTGAACCAAGATGTCGCGGGTATCGCCAACATTTCTTCGACTTGACTTGATGATAAATCGGTGTCTAATCGAACTGCCATTGGCAATACGTGCAGAGGATTTCTATTCAATGATTTGCACCTATGCGATTGGTTGCTAGAGATTCGATTTGCCAGTCGTTGAAAAATTATTTTGGGGAGAGATTATCTAATGCATGGTCCAATAGAATCTCCAAGGAGACGACTTGGAGAGTCTCCTCGTGAGTCGCGGAAAGAACGACAGGGCAGGCGACGCCCTCGACAGCAGCGTCCTGCCAGGTCTGCGCGCAGACACACCACCTATCACCGGTTTTTAGGCCTGGAAAACTGTGCTGAGGAGCGGGTGTGATCAGGTCGTTTCCCTGGGATCTGGCAAACTCTAGGAACTCCTCCGTGACGATGCAGCAAACCGTATGCAGACCCCTGTCATTGCGATCTGTGTTGCAGCAACCATCGCGAAACCATCCTGTGAGGGGTTGAGTAGAGCAGGTGTCCAGCTCATTCCCTAGTACGTTAAACGATGGCAGCAATGGCATGGGCCCTGCTACTCGGTAGATTAACCCATTTATCCGGACTCAAGAGTTTCTCAGAGACTCGCCTAGCCTTCTCATTATGGTTGTTGCAGACTCCACACTGTGTATGGTTTCCACGCTCTTACCAGCAGACCAAATTTCAGATGACTTGGAACCCTTGGACATATTCCTCCACCTTCTGAAGGAGATAGTGTTCATCATCCACCTAGTCCTGTGCTTGAACCTCCCTGAGAGGAGTTTCCTAATCATCCATGAGTTCTCCCTACGATAGGTCGGGGTCTTGATTACCGAAACAGGTATTCCAGTTAGTTTGACCGTCCAATCGATGTCGTCTTCACCTGAACGAACGATTGCTTCCTTGTAACCATCTGGCATCGAGCATTCGCTGCTTGCGATGAATCTGGTTCCCATCTGAACTCCATCATAGCCAATCCTCAGAGCCTCCTGCAACTCGGTCTCGCTCCCGACACCTCCTGCACAGACCATAGGCAGATCGAGGTCCTTCAAGTCGTTGAACATCTTCTCCATGCTATCGGTTCCGAGATGCCCTCCGGCCCGATTGTTAACACAAATGAGTCCGTCTACTCCACACTCAACTCCCTTCTCCGCGTGATACCTAGTAGTGACGTCGTGGTAGACGAAACCCCCTCTTGCGTGGACCCTCTCGCACACCCAGTCTGGCTTGCCAAGAGACGTGACGAAGAACCTGATTCCCTCGTCCAGTGCAATGTCAATCCATTGTGACATCCTGCGGAGATACTTGTCGTTCCCCTTCTCTATCAGGGCATTGAATCCTAGCGGCCTATCCGTCAGGGATCTTATGTATCGAATCCCATCTATGAAGCCCTTATTCAGGTCGGGTTCGTCGAATCCGTGGACTACGGTCAGGGATACTGGTTGGATTATGGCCATCCCTCCACCATTTGCGGCTGCTGCTACGAGTTCGGGGTTGGAGCAAGGGTACATCGCTCCACAGATAATCGGGAATTCAACCCCAGCCTGCTTAGTTAGTCTGTTTTCACCCATTGGAACCAATTAACCCGAGGATAGGTGGAGAAATAACAGTTGATGAGATGAGCGAGCCCCAAAATTACTCAAATAGTGCTATTCACCGGACGAGGCATGGTTGACTTCAAACTCACAGAAGAACAGATGATGATTAGGGACATGGCTAGGGAGTTCTGCGAGGCAGAGGTAGCCCCACACGCTGAGGAATGGGACAGGAGCGGCACATATCCGAGAGATGCGATAACCAAGGCCCACGAATTGGGGCTTCTGAACGTCACAATACCAGAGAAGTACGGAGGGGCTGGGATGTCGACTGTGGACGAGATGATAATCTGTGAAGAGCTTTCGAGGGGCGATCCTGGATTCGGTACCGCCTCCTACCACACAATGCTTGCTTCGTTCCCGATCTTGACCGGAGGGACCGAGGAGCAGAAGGCGGAATACCTAGGAAGAGTCACTGCAGGGAAGCTGGCAGCATACTGCGTTACCGAGCCAGATGCTGGATCTGACGTGCAAGCACTGAAGACTGAGGCTGTCAGGGATGGCGACGAATACGTGATCAATGGAAGCAAGGCCTGGATATCGGGTGCCGGATACGCTGACTGGTTCTTCGTTCTGGCTTACACTGACAAGTCAGCTGGATACGGCGGTCTGAGCGGTTTCATTGTCGATGCCGACTCCCCCGGAGTTGAGCTTGGCAAGAAGGAGGTGAACATGGGCCAGAGGTGTTCTGACACCAGGGGCGTCAATTTCACAGACGTCAGAGTACCCGAATCAAATCTGATCGGCGGCATTGAGAACGGCGGGTGGATGAATGCTATGAAGGCGTTCGATCACTCAAGACCTGCAGTGGCGGCTGCTGCTGTAGGAAATGCCAGAGGCGCTATGGAGGAGGCTTGGGCTTACGCCATGGAGAGGAAGACATTCGGAAAGCCAATCTCTATGCATCAGTCGATATCTTTCATGCTCGCCGACATGGCTACGAAGATTGAGGCTGCCAGGCTTCTCACTCTGAGTGCAGCCAGCGCACTAGACACTGGGGAGAGAGCCACGCTAAAGTCGGCTCACGCCAAGAGGTTCGCGTCTGACATGTGCATGGAGGTAACTACAGACGCAGTCCAAGTGCTGGGGGGGTACGGTTACTCGGAAGAGTATCCCGTAGCCAGAAGGATGAGGGGGGCGAAAATATACCAGATATTCGAGGGCACAAGCCAGATTCAGAGGATGATCATCAGCAGGGAGATAGAGGGTTCCTTCTAACAGCCCGATCTCCTCTGTCGCATAGCCTCTGCAGCCACGACGGCCATTGGCGCCTGGAGGTTGTAAGATGGGACGAACCCGGACATGGGAACACGGATCACTGAGTCGGAAGAATCCAGTATTGACTTAGAGATGCCATCGTGTTCACCCCCGACGACCAGAATTACGTTTCCAGACAGATCCTCGTCCCATGGTTCTAGATTTCCAGAGTCCTCCAGAGAAATAATACGGAATCCGGAAGTCCTTGCCATTTGGACAAGTTCGTCGCCATCGACCCAGTGGACTGGCATGAATCTGTGAGCCTTCATTGAAGCTCGCCTTGCTGCTTTCTTCTCGGAATGGGTAAGTTGCCCATCCACGAACACAGCTTGGGCTCCGCTTACCTCTG
Organism: uncultured Candidatus Poseidoniales archaeon; assembly: GCA_964588055.1. Taxonomy (GTDB): domain Archaea; phylum Thermoplasmatota; class Poseidoniia; order Poseidoniales; family Thalassarchaeaceae; genus UBA36. The sequence continues at coordinate 3,424 of CAZPNT010000051.1, forward strand.
CTGTCCTAATCGTGAAACCTATGTTTACTGGATACCTAGCTCCATCGAGAAGCCAACAAAGTCCTCCTGAGGAAAGGATCTCGTCAGGGCTTGCATCGGGATCTCTCCCCACCAATGCCAGTATTTGGGGGGGTTCATCGCAATCGTTGGCCTTGGACATCCTCCACATGTCATTTTTCGAAGTCTCGCGGACTTTGATGCCCCTCTCTTCTGCCGTGATTCGAAGTCTTGCGGCTTCGGCATCTGTTGAGTCCCTGAGGAATAGTATTAGCGTCACTTCCTCGGACTCGAGTGCTGAAGAAACCTCCTCTATTCCACAACGCTGCATTGATCTATCCACTCGGTTTGGAGTATTCGATTTATCGTAGATATTGGTCTAATCTTGAACTGGCAGGAGAATCTCGTTCCTCCTCATGAATGGGAGGGTAGATGTGGGGTTATCGTAAACAGCTAGCATAGCAGTGCCGCGGGGGACTAGCCCCCTTTCCATTGACATTCTATTCAGTTTCTTTTTCATCCTCCCTGACTTTCTCGCTCCTGAAAGGCCAGAGAATGAAAGAGCGGCTACGGTGCATCCAGAGGCATTCACAAGATGGACTCCGTCGTCATTAGGCCTAGGAAGATCCTCGATAGAGTACTCAGAAGGCATGGTGAAAGCCAACATGGTCCCTTCGCCCTCGTTCCAGATGTGCACCGGGGCAGTCATTGCGATCATCTTCTCTCTGTCGTTCCTTCCGAAGATGTAACCGGCTATCCTGCGAAACCCCTCACTTGACCCCCTCCAATTCCTGCCTTCTGTCCACACTCTGGCCTGAATCGATTCGGAGTACCTTCTAACTTCGAATCCAGGATAGGTCGATGTGACTTCATACTCTGGTTCCTCATACTTCTTGGCCACGTTTCTTCGAAGAGGTCTGTGGCTTTGATTTTATGACCGGGGGCTCAGTGGAGGGCCCATGGAGATAACTCGCCAACTTGTGATGACCTTCACATTAGTGTTTGGTCCGCTTGTACTAGCCTCGTACGTCTATGGTTTGTCCCATGCAGAACGGCCCATGGACCTGTGGGGAGGGGTCCCGGAGGCTTGGAGGGCATACATAGTCCCATTCATGTTTGTAGCAGCAATCGGATTCCTGATGTACTGGTACGTGGTATTCTTCCAGTTCGAAGATTCGACTATTGAGTCATTGAGATGGCCTTGGGGGGACGGAGATGGACAAGGAGCTGGTAGGCTCCTCCTGGCTTTTGCGATTTTCCTGGTCCCCTCTGCACTTTGGATAGAGAGCACCATCCTGCACATAGAAAATGACTTCGCGTGGACGCAGTACCTAGTAATTGGAACTCTGTTTCTTACTTCGGTTGGCAATGTTTTGCTAGGACTACTTGCCTTTGCAGCATACCAGGATGGAGTAGATGGTTCCTCTATTATGCTAGTTGGTGCATTTATGCTAGCCATACAATGCATCCTGAATGATTTCGTGATATGGGTATACAAATTCCCATGGTAATCGAAAAATCGCGATAGTCAAGATAATGCCTTTGCCCCTCATGGCAATGTCGTGTCTTCTGCATGGGCGATAGTAGGCGGATATGCCCTAGCGATGGTGGCCTTTGCTGTATGGGCACGCCGGGACATTGGCAAGGAGGACGAGTCTTACTACCTAGCTGGGAGGAGTCTAACAGCGCCGATCCTTCTAGTCACCATGGCTGCGACTAACTTCAGCGCGTTCACGGTTTATGGATCGAGTGGGGCTTCGTACAGAGTAGGGTTGTCTTTTCTACCCATCATGGCATTCGGAACCGGATTCATGGCGGTTTCTATGTACATCCTGGGTAAGAGAGTTCGTTCAAGATCCGTGCAGCACGGAGCGATGACTGCTCCAGAGATGGTGAGGGGTCAGACGGGTTCTAGAGGGGCGCAACTAACCATGGCCTCTGTCCTAGTGGTGGCCACGATTCCCTACCTTGCACTGCAACCTCGTGCAGCTGGAATTGTAGTCTCGGCCCTGTTTGGAGGGCCTGAGTGGGTGGGTGCCGTGCTCGTAACGGTCCTTGTTGCCGCATACACACTCACGGGGGGTCTGAAGGCAGTGGTTAGAACAGATGCTGTTCAAGGTGCAATTGCTCTGGGCCTTTTGTGGCTAGGCCTGGCCATGGTCGTCAACGATGCAGGAGGAATGAGTGCAGCGATGGGCGCAATCGCTTCGTCTGAGGAAACATTGGTACTTCTAGGTAGAGAGGGGAAATACACTCTCCTCATATGGACTAGCACAATGATTCTCTGGCTATTCGCAGATCCGATGTTCCCACAGCTGTACCAGAGGCTCTGTGCGGCAGAGAGCGATGCAGCGATAGGGAGGATGGCCACCCTATACCCTGCAGTAGCGTGGTTAGCTTTCCTCCCTCCAATATTGATTGGAACGATAGGGCACCTAAGCTACCCTGACTTGGATAGTGCTGACAACATCCTCCCGACCATGATAATGGACGTAGGGGGGGATTGGTTGGGTGGTTTGGTTCTAGTTGCCGGGCTTGCCGCTCTAATGTCAACGATGGATTCGCAACTTCTAGCTACGGGTTCCCTAGTGACTAGAGATTTGCTTCCCAAACAAAAACGGGAAGGCTGGAGCAGAGAGGGCGTAATTGTCTCACTATCCATTCTAGGTCTTATCCTATCTTTATGGTCTGAACTTTCCATTCTAAATCTGGGACTGCTTGCCTTCTCTATGTATGCAGTAATGTTCCCATCCGTTCTCGCCTCGGCTCACTTCGATGATATTGACGGAAGGGCCGTGATTGCCTCCGTCCTCGCAGGAGAGGCTGTCGTGATGCTAGCCGTTTTCTACCCTGAATCATTCGATTGGTGGTGGGTGCAACCGATAGGTCCGGCAGTGCCCACTGCAGTGATACCATCCTTGTTCGCAGCAGTGATGGGGCTGGTTGCTGTCCAGAGCTACTGCAAGAAAGGCGAGGATTTCTCATGGAGGCTTGGATTAAGTTGGTCGGATATATCACCAGTGGCATGTCTGTTGGCAGTTTTTGCTCTCGCTCAGGATTTCTGGTGGTGGGAAGAAACTGGAACATGGACATTGGGGCTTCCAAAGTGGATTTGGTGGGCTGCACTTCTCTCACTTGCTCAGACTGTCATTATGGCAAAATGGGTTGAGAAGGGTGGCGCCCGTTAGAGTCAAGTCTGGTGGCGCCTTGTTGACGCTATGGGAGTGGGGAGGGCTCTGTTGTTCGGAACTCTTGCGTCCATTCCCGGGGTGTTCCTTGCCTTGATTGGCTGGGTAATCAGCGGAAGTCCGGAGGAGTGGGGCGCTAAGCTCTGGCTTTCCTGTTATGGACCATTTTTCGGTTGCATTGCCGCCGGCGCAATAATCGGGTGGAGGGATGGCGATAATCCAGATCTGGAGGCCTGAGATTGCGTCGATCCGAGAAAGCCGATAGAGTTGGTAGAATCCTAGATTCTATGTATCCGGATACTCCCATCCCACTGGACCACGTCGACCCCTACACGCTACTTGTTGCAGTGATGCTTTCTGCCCAAACTACTGACAAAAAGGTGAATGAGGTCACTCCGAATCTGTTCAGGGTTGCTGGCGACCCACAAAAGATGGCTTTGCTGGAAGTAGAGGAAATACACGGGATAATCAGAGAAATCGGACTGGCCCCTACCAAAGCGAAGAACCTACGCAGGATGGCAGAGCAGATCCTCGAAGACGGAGGTGAGGTGAGGCCTGATTGGGAGTTCCTCGAGTCATTGGCAGGAGTTGGTCACAAGACAGCGAGCGTGGTGATGAGCCAAGCGTTTGCAGTTCCAGCTTTCCCTGTTGATACCCACATACACAGACTCGCGGCGAGATGGGGGCTTTCCGACGGAAGGAACGTGGTGAAGACAGAGAGGGACCTGAAGGCGGCCTTCCCAAAGGAAACATGGAATAGGAGGCATTTGCAAATCATCTACTTCGGTAGAGAGTACTGTCCAGCTTTGAGACATGACCTGCTATCTTGCCCGATTTGCTCGTGGGCAGCTACGAAGAAGAGAGTCAGGGAAGAGATGGGTGGCTGATTTGGACATATTCGTAGGAAGGATTACTTCCACTGGATTCTCTAGTGGAGACAGGATTGTAATTGGTGATTGGCGAGATTCTCCCCTTGGGAGCTTCACCAACGTGATGTGGGCTAAGCCCGACGGTACCAGAATCCTGCTTTCACCTTCTGAGGAGCATGCTGAGTACGTCTCCCAGCTGTACAACTTCGAAAGAGTGGAGATCGTGGAGATTGCCGTGGATAGATCTAGAAGAGGAGTCACAGTGAAGGCAGGGTTTTTGTCGGTTGAAATATCATGGGGGCTCCCCTTCCCACTTCCTTTCTGGAGGCCACTATGGTTCATAGCCAGAATAGAGTCTCTATTTGCAAGATTTCTATTCGGAACAAGGACGCATGGAAGAACAAAGAACAACAGGAGCGAGTGGTACTCGGTGAGATCGATATCAAGAGTTCTGAGTGCTGATGCTAGTTTCGATGGAGATGAAATGGGAGAGTCGGAGAGTTTCAGCACTAACGCTTGCTTCGGATTCAGCGAGCCCCCATCAATACCAGCATCGGTATCGCTGAAGACCTACATCGAGTGATGGTAGCCTTCATGAGTCTGGTTCGACACGCTATTGCATGACAACAGTAGAGTTAGCAATTGGAGATGAGGCTCCTGACTTCACCGCCGAAGTAACTGATGGAGGGGAAATCTCGCTTTCTGAGATTCTGTCCTCCGGCAAAGGAGTCATCTTGTACTT
>CAZPNT010000052.1:0-8198 GCA_964588055.1 uncultured Candidatus Poseidoniales archaeon
TGAGGGGGTGTTCACTGTCATGCTGGCTCGGAACTAACCAAACCCACGCTCTCTTGAACCTTGAGGAACTACTCACCCGCTTCGGTTAAATCGGGACCCTATCTCGGCCGCGCCATGAAGGCATTCAGAGCGACGGGCTCGTACCGAGCAGGCAAGAGGAATCAACCATACTCGGTTGATCTAGTCGCGACCAACAAGGATGATGCAATGGAACGGGTGCTGTCCAACTTCGGAAGCAGGCACAGAGTGACGAGGCGGTTCGTGGTCATCGATGACATTTCTGAGATAGACCCCTCTGAATCAAGATCTCCAACAGTGGTTGCCCACTTCGGCACCTCGAACCACATCGGCAGCCAAACCGAGACTGAGGAAGAGTAAGTGGACATATCGCCACTTGCTTTGTACTTCACTGGGCAATTCTGAAAGGGGACGCGCTGGAGGCCCTCCCATGAAGAAGTGGCTAATGAGGCAATATTGGCGAATCCAGCAAAGCCAAGCCATGATCAGTCTGGGCTTCTGGACTGCCACAATCACGCTTCTAGTCTGGCCCTATGTGTCATGGAGATTCAATTCGAACGAGACGCTGCTGTTCGTTCCGATGACATATGTCGGCCTGATTGGCATAGCGACACTCGTGCTTGGAATAGTACTGATCGCGGGCTTCTCATACGACGTGACCTTCGGCCTTTGGAGAGACCACATCACAGTTAACCAAGAGAGGAACCCCTTTACGACTTACAAGCTGAATCCAACATGGGGGATAGTTATTGCACAGACAAACGAGATACTTCGCAGGGTAGCTCCAGAGGACGAGGAGATTCAGAGGTACTGTAAGTTCGTAGATAGGATGCTAGACTGGAACTCCAGAGAGGAGATTTGGGCTAGGGCCATGTCTTCTTGGAAGGATATCATGGGAGACGAGGACCCCTTCCTGTTCTACTTGGACGAGGAAGCCAGGAGGAACCTCGAAGAGTCCGCAGGCAGGCTCGAAGACTTCTAGGGAAGGCCCCCATGCGATTCGACCATCTTGAAATTGTGGAAATCGCCATAGAGGCGGGCTTGGCAATAATGGAAGTCTACAACTCCTCGGATGGGATTGAGGTGCAGTCCAAGGAGGATGAGTCGCCACTGACGAAGGCAGACATAGCAGCCCATCAGACCATCATCAAAGGCCTGGCGATCTCCGACCCGGGGACTCCTGTGGTATCCGAAGAGGGGAGGGTCGGCGCCACCAACGAAAGCGACGTGGCATGGCTGGTCGACCCCCTCGATGGGACTAAGGAGTTCATCAAGAGGAATGGAATGTTCACTGTCAACATAGCTCTGATGAAGAGGGAAGGAGACCGATGGAAGCCAGAATTCGGCGTAGTCCATGCCCCTGCATCCGGAAAAACTTGGTTCGGTGGCGTGGGAATCCCGGCGACCAGGAAGACGATAAACGACACCTCAACAATCTCGGTAAACGAACATTCAGAGACCCCCCTGCGTCTTGTCGCGAGTGGTAGCCACCGCGCTGAAAGAGATGAGAAATTCGCAAACGACATCGGAGAACACGACCTCATCAGGATGGGGTCTTCCCTGAAGGCATGCGCAGTTGCAGACGGAACAGCCGACCTCTATCCACGGTTTGGCCCCACCTCCTGCTGGGACATCGCCGCAGCACATGCTGTCGTGGAAGCAGCTGGCGGTTTTGTCCTGTCTCCCGACTGCGAGCCTCTGGACTACGATTTGGTTGACGAGGTTCTAAATCCGTACTTCCTGGTCACCTGTAGCACCAAGTGGAACGGTATGTGGGCCAAGAATCAGGATTAAATGAGCCACCCGGGTGGCCACGCCGTTGGGGTGCTGACATGGGGAACAAAGTAGTATGGCTAATAGGGCTCTCAGGAGCCGGAAAGACGACCATCGCGGAGGCCGCAGCAGAAAGGTACGGGGCCGAACTACTAGATGGAGACACGATTAGAGACTTCTTCTCGAATCAGGACTTCTCAAGAGAGGGGCGGGAAAGGCACCTTCTTGGCATAGCCAAGATGGCCACACTGATGTCCAAGCACACTCCGGTGATATGTTCGTTCATCACTCCATACGAGGACGTCCGCGAGAAGATTCTGGAGATTCTTCCTAAAAACTCCGTCATGGTACACGTCTCGACCTCCCTTGAGATATGTGAGAACAGGGATGTCAAGGGGCTGTACGCTAAGGCGCGATCTGGTAAGATATCCAACTTCACCGGCATTTCGGATCCGTTCGACGACCCCAAGTGTGCCCACATGACTCTCGACTCCAGTGGCAAGCCAGGACACACCGTGGTTGACATGGTGGACCAACTCTCGCATCTGTTCGAGAAGCCAAAGGCTGTATTGCTACCCGGTCGTTGGCAACCATTGCACGTGGGCCATGAGTGGCTGATTCAACAGGAGCTGGACCGAGGTCACAGAGTCGTTGTGGGCATTCGAGACACACCCGTCACAGAGTCGGACCCATACCCTGCCCTGCTTCGCAAGCGCATGATAGAGCACAGGTACGAGGACGAGGACGTCGAGGCATGGATCATGCCCGATATCGAGGCAGTTTCCTATGGCCGCAAGGTAGGTTACGAAGTCAGGGAAGCACATGACATCCCAGCAGAGGTGTTCGAGGTCTCCGCTACAGGCGTGAGAGGCGGAAACAGGGCCAACGTCTCAGAACGAGTGATGGAGTTCATGGTTGCAGAAGGGATCTGGGACGGAGAGTAGCCAGCAAAGCCCTCGCCTGGTGACGACGACCACAGATAGCGCATTCAGCGACGCCTTCATTTCACCCCCTGCGTCCCGTTGAACATGATGGAGCCTGACAGAGCGGAGCTTCAGAGGCTCGCCCAATTGGTCGAAGTGAACCGAGAGAGGCTTCAAGCCCTCGAACAACAGATTCGCAATCTAGAGGCAATCAAGGTAGAGCAAGAGCATGCCATCGAAGCCCTCGATTCGATATCCGAAGAAGGGGCCAAGGGCGCCATGGTCCCCCTCGGTGCGGGCGTGCAGTTGGTCGCGGACATCCCATCTGATGCAGGGGCAGTAATCGACATCGGGAGCAGGGTGCAGGCCGAGAAGACCAGAGGGGAAGCCACAGAGATACTGAGGAAAAGAAACGAGGAATTAACCTCGATCATGGACACACTAAGGATCGAGTACGAAGAACTGGAGAAACACGTCGTCGAACTAGCTACTAGGTTCAACGACACGGTGGAGGGGGCCCAGCAAACCGTCGAAGAATCGGAACAGGGCACACAGGAAACCACAGATCCTCCGGTCAAGCGAAGGACAAGAAGAAAGAGGGGAACAGAGCTAACCCTTGACGACTGAGGACTGAAAATGGGGCTCTTCGACCGCTTCCGCAAGAAGGTAAAGCAGGCCGAGGAGGAAGTTGGAATCACTGTAGACGACGGCTCGGCAGAAGCGGAAGAAGCCCTGCAAACCCGAGAATTCCTTGAGGCCGAGCTTAGGAGAACCCTAGATCAGACCCAGGAAGGAAATGAAAATGGACAGGCCACAGACCAGGAAAGCGAATGGGACGACTTTGAAGCAGAAGAAGACCCATTCCAAAGACCCACCAGTTCCAAGGAGAGGAAACTAGCAGCCAGAGATCAGGCTGCAAGGACAGCGGAAAGGGACAAGACGGCACCCAAAGGAGGGACGATGGATTCCACCACGGGAAGAAGACTGGTAAAATCGGAATTGAAATTCGAAATCGACTTGTCCGAACACCAAACAAAGAAAGGGGGGATGGTAATCAGTGGTGGGCCCGTATTGGAGGAGATTCTTGCGGACCTAGAGGAGGAACTACTCTCCTCGGACATGGGCCACGAGGCAGCCTCAGACCTAATCGGAAGCCTCCGCTCTCATCTAATCGGGGCCAGAGTCGGTCGCAGTGCTTCATTGGATGAAGTAGTTGAAAGGGCCCTTAGAGGGGCGCTCTTGTCCCTTCTAAGATCTGGATATTGGGACTTCGACAAGACAATCAGAGAGCTTGTTTCAGAGGACACCCCTGTAGTAGTGATGATGGTAGGAGTCAATGGAACAGGGAAGACCACGACCTCCGCGAAGATTGCAAAGAGGCTCGATGACCAAGGACTCGGTGTTGTACTGGCCGCTGCTGACACCTTTCGAGCAGGAGCTATAGACCAGCTAGCCGCCCACGCCGATCGCTTGGGAGTAAGATGTATCAAGAGCCAGAGAGGCGGCGATTCTGCAGCCGTTGCCAGAGACGCAATAGAGAGCGCCAGGGCGAAGGGAGACGAGGTCGTAATAATCGACACCTCCGGAAGAATGCAGAACAAGTCAAACCTGATGGAGGAGCTTCAGAAGGTTCACAGGGTGACAAAACCTCATTTGGTGATATTCGTCGCAGATGCTCTAGCTGGAAACGATGCTGTAACACAGGCAATAGAGTTCCAGAAGCGACTGACCTTCGACGGTGCTGCGCTTTGCAAGCTCGACACCGATGCTCGGGGAGGAGCCGCCCTTTCGATTTCTCATGCGACTGGCAGGCCGATAATACTGGCTGGAACAGGGCAGGGGTATGACGACCTAGAGCCGTTTGACCCGAACTGGCTAGTAGACCAACTAATTTCGTGAGCCTTTGACCACCCCCTTATTGAGTTGAAACCCCTGTGGCCACTCTGATGGAGACCGAAGCGAAGCCTACGGCACTCATCGTTCACGAGAACCGAATCACAGCAAGCAGACTCGGATCGATAATGAGCCAGAGGGGGTGGAAATCGGAGATTTGTGATGACGGAGACAAGGCTGTAGACGAGTATGTCAGGATTAAGCCAGAAATGGTGTTCCTAGGGCTGAACCTACCGACCATGGATGGTCACGTGGCAGCTCTGGAGATTCGCGAGAGCGACCCCAACGCTAGGGTGATTTTCGTCGTCAGCAAGTCACGACTGACCAAAGCAAACGATGCTGCCTACTCTGCCGGCGCCGTCTCCGTCCTAGTCACTCCTCTCACGAGAGGCGACATTGATCAGAAATGGGTTATGATGAACGGACCTATTCCTGACGCTCCCGGTCTGGCAGATTTAGACGAACTCTATCCCGATCTCGAAGAGCAAGAGGAAGCAATCCCCCCCCTTGCCCCCATACCAATGCTGGACTCTAAAGGCCAGACATTAGCACACCCCCTTGACCCCGAGTTACCACCCTTGCCCCAACCGCCCGTGCCCAAGAGGAAGAGGGGGTTCCTCACGACTCTGGTCATAGTCACTGTGATCGCACTGGCTGGCTTGGGAGCGGCAATATACCTTGGAGCCCTGGAAATCTAGTTACGAGAACCATCCTCAACGAACTCTGCAACCGCGCCTGCAACAATACTGCTACCCTGCGGCGCATCTGTGATCACTTCTACTGAGACCACTTCGTCTTCCAGCAGACTCTCGTCTAGAGCCGAAAGCCTCAGACCGACCCTCCATCTCTTGAGAATCTCAAACACAATGTACGACGCGACTCCTAAAATGACAACTGCATTGCAGCCCCACGCCGCAATGCTACCATAATCCATCCTACCTCTCCAGAAGGGCCCCCCAAGAGGCCGAAGCGTACTCTCTAGCTGCAGACACGGGGTCCTCCGCTTTGTGAATCCCAGAACCCACTATTATCGCGTCCGAACCCGCCCTAACCGCTTCTGATGGATTGCCATATCTCTGTCCGAGAACACCCTCTAAGGCGCTAAGGTTCACTCCAGGGGTCCAAATCATTCTCCCCTCCCCGACCTTGCTTCTCAACTCCTCTAAGTCGGAGGGAGAGCTCCCGTTTCCTATGTACCCGATAACATGCGGTGACGCCGTCCCCATTTCCAGAGTCTTGTCTGTATAGGCGCCCCCAAGCAGGTTACCCGAGCTAGACATCTGAGCTAGAAGGAGCACGCCCCCCACTCTTTCCACATCATCCCATGCGGCTGCGATGCCATCAACCACATCGGGCCCACTCACGCTGTGTGACGTTACCAAGTCAGCCCATCCGCGAATGCCGTAGAGGCCACCCATTTGGGTCTGGGCAACCCTTCCAATGTCAGCGAACTTCCGATCCTCAAACAACAACATCCCTTTGGATCGAGCAGCATCGACTACCTTGCCCCAATCTTCCAAATTGAAGCCCTCAACCATATCGACATGGGTCTTTAGTGCGCAAACGTGATCCCCCACGGTTTCCACAACCTCAACGATTCCGTCGATGGTAGGCAAGTCTGCCGCTAGCACTACTAAAGACTCCTTTTCGCAGGCGATCGACATGAACTGATGAGACAGGGGGTGTGCGCAGTTGACCCATCTGGGCCCCCAAGCATCCTCGGCTTTCATCAAGTAGTCCCGTACTTTCCTCTATGTCAAGTCTTTCCTCTTCTCAGAAATATCAAGCCCCGTCAGTTCTCGCACGCACCATGCATCCAGCTGTGTTGGTCGGACTGGGCGGCGCAATTGGGTCCGTAGCAAGGTGGGGTGTGTCTGAGGCTATGCCTGCGGGGGAGGCGACCGAGGTCCCATGGGCGACAATAGCCGTGAATCTGTTTGGTGCATTTGCACTTGGAGCTATGATGGCCGGATCTCTTCAAACAGAGACTCTCCTGTTCTTTGGTACTGGGCTGTTGGGCGGCTTCACCACGATGTCAACATTCGGAGTAGAAACCGTGCGGCTTCTCGAATCCGATAGTCCCACTGCAGCCTCGATTTACATTTCGTTTAATCTCCTAGCACCACTTGCCGCTTGGCTTGGTTGGAGACTCAGTGAGGCCATGCTGGCATAGGTGGAAACATGTCTTCAGATACCTCCGTAAGACTCTTCGAAGTCACCACCAAGGATCTGGAAGGTCTAACCGACTCAAGAGGGGAGAGCGTCCGCTCCATGCTAAAAGCGGACCACGGAATAGAAGTCGACTTGGTAAGGGTAATCTTGGGGTATCAGGTTAGATCAACCATCTCCGACTCACAGGCAGAAGCCCTGATCTACGAATTGTTTGCAGACCCGGTGATAGAGGCTGCATCAACCGGTTCAAGGATGCTTGATGACTTCCCTTCCTCACCAGAGACTGCCATCCAGATCGGGTTCAAGCCGGGGGTGACGGACAACTCAGCACAGGCGGGATTGGACGGGCTGACCACCCTCTTTCCCGAACAGAAAGAAGCCGGTGTTGCCACGTACACGACCTATGCATTCTGGGGGGTCCAAGAGGGCGTGGAACCCTATGATCTGGCAGCGACTCTACACAATCCCATGATAGAGCTAGCATCCGTGGCCGACAGAGACCGGTGCTCAAAGGCAGAATGGCCCGAGCTGGGATTCCCAGAAGTGCCCCAAAACGAATTCAAGGAACCAGCGACAGTAGATTTGGAGGTCAGCGAAAAAGAACTCCTTGAAATTAGTGAAAGAGGACTATTGGCCCTGAACCTGGACGAAATGAAAGCAATCCAGACTCACTACAGAGATCCATCGGTGAGGGCTGAAAGGACCAAGCGGACACTACCTCCAGACAAGCCAACAGACGCCGAACTAGAGTGCCTAGCCCAGACTTGGTCCGAGCACTGCTCGCACAAGATATTCGCCGCTAAGATTAGACACGTAGACAAAGCCACAGGGGAGGACACGACGATCAACTCTCTTTTCAAGACCCACATCATGCAGCCAACGCTTGACATCCAAAAAGAGGTAGATTGGCTGCTGAGTATCTTCCACGACAACTCCGGCGTAATCTCTTGGAACGATGAATGGAGCGTGTGCATCAAAGCAGAGACGCACAACAGCCCCAGCGCCCTAGACCCGTTCGGAGGAGCCATTACAGGCATAGTTGGAGTGAATCGGGACATTCTTGGAACTGGCCTAGGGGCTAGGCCAATCGCCAATACCGATGTTTTCTGCTTTGGGCCTCCTGACTACTCAGGCACAATCCCCTCGGGCCTTTTCCACCCTTCGAGGGTTTTCAGAGGGGTTCACTCTGGAGTCAGGTCGGGGGGAAACGAATCGGGAATACCCACGGTCAACGGAGCAATAGTGTTCGATGAGAGATACATCGGAAAGCCCCTAGTCTTCTGTGGCACAGTTGGGATCATGCCTCGCACTCTGGCGGATGGAAGGGAGAGCCACGTGAAGACCCCCAAGCCCGGTGACGTGGTTTACATGGTAGGAGGCAGAGTTGGCAGCGATGGAATTCACGGAGCAACATTCTCC
>CAZPNT010000053.1:0-7970 GCA_964588055.1 uncultured Candidatus Poseidoniales archaeon
GTATTCGATGAGAGCAGGCACGTAACAGGGGTAGTTTCCGAACCATTCGTCCAAACAATGGGCACGGTTGTCCTACTCACTTCCAATCAATTCCTAAAGTGGTTGGTAGTACTGAACGTCACCCTTCTTCTTCTTGTTGCGATGATGGTAGTGCCGGAAAAGGAGAATTGGAGGCACGTCTTCGATTTGACAAAATTCAACCAGCGCCCGGAAAAACTTGACCCTTCTTCATACAGGGACAGGGTCAGGAGATCGCTACTAACCAAAGTCAGGATACACCATGACCTAACAAGGGATCAGATGGCAATGACCCCACCTCCTGAAGTTCAGGCGATGATCGGGGATCCACGTCTCGTGGAATTGGCTTATAGCCAAAGCCGGACGTACACGCCACAAGAGTTGCGCAAGTTGATGCAAGCTATTCGCCGATGGGGAAAAAATAACTAATAAAATGGAGTGAAGAAAAATGAGTGAAACAGAACCAGCAAAAGGGATGCAAGCGCCGAATACTGGAACGCAAGACGCAGCTTTGGCAAAGAAAGCGCAGGAGGCTCGCGGATCAAGCAAAGTGGACGATGTATTGGCTGCCACAGGAGCAATGGGGCAAGCAATAAGCACTGAGGTACAGAAGGTAATCATCGGAAAATCACACGTGATAGATAACGTGATGGTCGACATTCTTTCCAATGGAAACCTACTTTTCGAGGATTTTCCCGGATTGGCAAAGACCCTGATGACAAACACCTTCGCAGACGCTCTGGGATGCGATTTCAAGAGGGTTCAATTTACCCCTGATCTCCTACCCGCAGACATTACTGGAACAAACATTTACGACGCCAAGAAGGGAGAGTTCACTTTCAAACCGGGACCTATCTTCTGCAATCTTCTCCTCTCCGACGAGATCAACAGAGCCCCTCCGAAGACTCAGGCTGCTCTACTAGAGGCAATGCAGGAGAAGCAAGTTACTATTGGTGTGGTGACTCACAAGCTTCCTGCACCTTTCCTTACAATGGCAACTCAGAACCCGGTGGAGCAAGAGGGGACTTATCCCCTCCCTGAGGCACAACTTGACCGTTTCATGATGAAGATGATGGTTGGTTACCCTGACAGAGCCGATGAGAATGAAATCCTACAGAGGAGGATCGAGAGGAAGAAAGACGAGGTCGAGGTAAACAGCATCACTGACCCCAGTATAGTGGTGAAGATGCAGAATTCCTGCGAGGAGGTCTACGTTGACAGATCAGTAAGGGAGTACATGGTGGATATCGTAGCAAGGACAAGAGAAGACCCGAGAGTTCTCGTGGGTTCTTCTCCGAGAGGCTCTCAAGCCCTGCTGAAGACAAGTAGGGCGGTCGCAGCCATGCGAGGAAGGGACTTCGTGACTCCAGACGACGTGAAATCGATAGCAGAGTTGGCAGTAGCACATAGGATCATTCTGAAGCCAGAACATCAGATAAAGGGACTCGAGACCGGCGAGGTCATTCGAGATATTCTACATGGAAAGAATGCCGCGAATGTCCCGACCGTCTGAATGATGAGGTGTGAAGGTGGCCTGGAGCCGAAAGTCTGCGATGTTCGCATCTCTTTCGGTTGCGATGTACCTCTTGGGACTAGTCCTGCGAAACCAACAGCTAGTCACAGTGGCGGTAGTTCTTCTTTCATTCCTGACTTGGGCGGCCCTTAGAACGGCACATGGAGACGTCGCTTCCTCGGGGAGAAGGATCGAGGAAGCTGTACTGGACGAAGGCATCCAACTCCAGAGCATTGTCGCTATGCGAAAGACTTCGACATCCAGAGTTTTCGAGGACGGTGAGATAGACGTCACTCTTCGAATCCAGAATAGATCTGGAATTGCCAAGGTCATAGAGGTAAGGGACAGAGTTCCAGAAGTCATGAGGATCAAGAAAGGTGCGAATTACGTGCTCATGGAAATAGGCCCGAAAAGGGAGACTGAGATTTCCTACACCATCGAGACCCCTCTAAGAGGATTCTACACAATAGGACCAGTTTGCATAAGGGTCCAAGACGAGTTGGGGCTCTTCCACAACGAGAAAGAGGTGCAACTGTACGACGACTTCTTGGTTTTCCCGAAGATGGAGGACATCAAAGATGCAATGATCAAGAGCAGGGTCCCCAAGATTTTCACTGGAGCCGTAAACATCAGGAACCCTGGAGAGGGCTCTAACTTCTACAACCTAAGAGAATACTTGCCAGGAGATCCAATGAGGAAAATTAACTGGAAGGCAACTGCGAGGCAGGATGGCAAGATGATGGTTAACGAGTTCGAGAGAGATGCTGTAAGCGACGTCATTATCATCGTCGATAGCAGATCAGTTAGTGAAACTGGACCAGTGAGCAGGAACTCGCTAGTGTACAGCACCAGGGCTGCAGCAAGTCTGACTCAGCACTTCCTATCCAGAAGGGACTCAGTGGGCCTAGTGGTTTACGGGGACGAGATTGTTTCTGTCGACAGAGACACAGGAAAGAAGCAGTTGTATGTAATCCTGACAAAGTTAGCCGGAGCTATGGCAAAGGGAAACACCCCGCTAAAGATTGTCACTACCCGAATCATGCCTCACATACATAGAGGAAGCCCCATTATCATCCTATCACCTCTGGAGGACGATCCTACAATAGTCGATGCGGTTAGGGACCTTAGAGCTAGGAACTTCGAGGTCACCGTACTTTCACCGAGCAGTTTGGAATTCGAATTCGATGCTAGGAGGATCGACAGAACCGGCTACGAGGTATTGAAGACAGAGAGGGACATACTGATGACTGAGCTCAGAGGACTGGGTGCTTACGTCATGGATTGGGAGCCGGACATGCTACTATTCACAGCCTTGGCCGGGGCAAGGGGTTTCTGAGGTGTAATTATGGAGGAAAGCAAGGGCCCGGTAGACACATCTCACCTATATGACGGAAAGATAGTACGGTCATCCGCACCTAGCAGGAAAAGAGCTGCTGGAACTCTAAAGGCAGACACTGGCATCCCCGATGACGCAGTGCCAGAAGTTGCAATCCCAAGCTGGATAGATGCCATCTTCGGAGGTCCAGTTCTGGTTAACCGGGAGTTCGTTTCTCCGAACAAGATGGTGCTAAACCTTCAGATGGGTGCAATAGGGTCACTTTTGATTCTTGGATTCCTGACATTCATGCTCACTCCAGTATCTGGTACTGCCTGGTTCGCCCTCTCAAATATGGTCGGACTGGGCTTCCTTGGACTTTGGATCCACCTGATAATGATTCTAGTCGGACTGATATCTGGCTTCTGGGGAGTGTGGCAGAGAGACCAGAGGGCGATGCTTCTGTCCTACGTTGCGCTGATCCTAGTTACCATCAGGTTCGCAGGAAGCAAAGTTGAGTTTGGGCTGAGCTTTTTGCCTGAGAACGAAATTATGCAGAAGCTGCTGCTGATACTTTACGCGGTCTTCCTAGTCGTGTACATTGAAATCTCCAGCGCAGTAATCCGTTTCTCAATGCTTGATACCTCTATAAGAACCGGGGAGGTCTATGTGATGAACGTCAAGAGCATCACAGACAGGTACAACAGGGCACTTGGTTACACTCCGGCGGTTGCAGCCTTAGTAGCTACACTTACCCTGTTCATCAATTTCTTCGTACCCCTCTTCGTGGGAATTTTCGATTCTGTGGCTGCAAGTCGTCTTGAGGAAAGTGTGGAGCTGACTAGCGTATACGGGGTTGCATTGGGGACTATTCTCGTTTTCATCCTGATTGCGGGCATGTTTGCAATAAACCTCCCTCTGAGAATTCAGGAGTATCTAGAGGGACAATCCAGCTAGAGGAATCCGCCCATAATTCCTAGGTCTGCGATTACCAACATTGCCACGGCCTCAACAACAGGTGCTGCCCTGGGGCCAATGACCGGATCGTGTCTTCCTCCGACCTTTAGCGGCTGCGTTTTGTTACTAGGGAGGTGCAACGTGAATTGTTCCCTTGGTAGACTACTGGGTGGTTTGAAGTGTACCAAAACGCGTAACGGAGCTCCAGTCGATCTCCCCCCAAGAGCGCCATCTGCTTCTCCGCTCTGAGACCCTTCCAACACAGGTGCGTCAACCCCAGGCATCCACATGTCGTTGTTCTCTGAACCCCTCATTCTGGATGCTTCCTTACCATTAGAGAACTCTATGGCTCTGGCTCCGGGAATGGCCATCAAGGCTCTAGCTAGGGATGGTTCCAGCCCATCGAACCATGGCTCGCCGACACCTATTGGAAGGCCGAGAATCAGTAACTCGACTACTGAGCCGATTGAGTCCTTCTCCCTGCGGATTTTTCTTATCGTTTCTCCCATTCTGATTGCAGCTTCTGAATCTCTGCAATTTAGTCTGGACATCTCTGTTCCCTCTTCGAGGGGTTTTGACGTATCTAGCTGAATCAACGGTCTGGCCGAGACTTCGCCCACTCTGCTCAGATGGGCGTGACAAGCCCATCCAGCTTTGTCCAGTATCGTCCTAACCTGGCTTCCTGCTGCCACCAAACCAAGGGTGAGTCTGGCGGACTGGGACCCTCCTCCTCGGTGGTCATTGGATCCTCTCGACCTTATTTCCTCAACCATATCGGCATGACCAGGGCGCGGATGGTCAGGTAGGAAACCGTAGTCAGATGATCGGGCATCTGAGTTTCTTACAAGCATCAGCAGTGGCCAACCTGTCGCCTTTCCCTCGTGCACTCCTGACAGAATCTCGCATTCATCTGGTTCCAACCTCGATGACATGCCCTTCCTTCCTGGCTTTCTAAGTGACAAGTCATGGGAAAGAGTCTCTAAGTCAATTTCCGTTCCAGCTGGTATTCCCTCGAATAGGGCCCCGACACACTTGCCATGGCTTTCTCCGAATAGTGTGACTTTCAGATTCTCTCCAAGTCCCATTCCCATCATCGCACCTCAGAAATCTCATCTTCCACAAAAAGACCAGTGTGGATTAACTCGAATCCAGATTCAGAAACGATCCTAGACAGGGATGACGAATCTTCCTCGAAACAGACGATTGCAATAGAGGGCCCTGAACCACTAATACCAGCAGCCATGGCTCCTGATGCTATACACAAATTGCAAATTCTCAGAGCCTCGTGGTCATTGGTAGCAGCGGCAACCGCCATCCCGTTTGATGACAACGCATCCAGTATTGATCCCCTCATTATCGAGGCCAACGACCTCTCAAATATCTGCTCATGATGCGAAAATGACTCAGAGGAAATCACCGTTGAACGACTACCCCTTAGTACGAGAAGGACAGATAGGCTAGGATCAATTTCCCCTTGAAGGATAATTGAGTCGGAGGCGGAAAGAGTAGGGTCTACTAGCTTCCATCCGGGTTCCAGTGAAGCCCAATTGTCGTCCATGCTACCTGTCTTTGCACAATTGGAAATCAGCTGTGACTTGGCCGCTATGTCTGCAATTTCACGATTGGAAAGCCCGGTCCAAGAGCATGAGTTCAGAGCCCTAAGAGCTGCACAAGAGAGTGCTGAGCTGGACTTAAGACCCTGTCCGATTGGAATTGAGCTATCGACCTTCCACCCGAATTCATCTGGGATGGGTAGTTCCCTCTCTCTCCAGCACTTCTCTATTGCAGGAAGAAGGCCGTGACGATCGTTTACGACTTCCATTGGACTGTCCACAATTTGGACCTTGGTTCTCAGTTGAATCCCGATCGAGCAACCTCTACCCAATCCCAAGGCATGGAGAATCGATATCGCACCGTTGGCTTCTCCCTCACCTAGTACAGTCACTTCTCCACCATCTCCCCGTTTAGCGCTATTCCAGTATGCCTGACTCTATTGTCAGAGAATACTCTTATCTTGTCTCCCAATTTTGCTTCTGTGACTGAAATTGCTACCTCATCTGGAGTGACGAATCTAACGGTCTCCGCTTGTTGGACCACGGTCTGACCCTCTTCTCCAGAAATTTCGAATCTGACTACTAAAAGTGGCCTTGATTCGACCTTCAGCCTCCCTATAGTGGCATTTTCTTGTGCTCCATATGAGGACATGATTGCTACTTCGTCTCCCGTTTCTAATTCGCTCATGTACTTCGTCCCCCCATCCGCCATTAGGATGTAAGAGTGGATTGCTCCTGCATTAATTCTGAATGGGCGAGTTGGGACGTATTCTGAGGAAATAGTCTCACCATGCATGAGGCATAGTTTTCCTGAAAGAGAGCCAGTTACTGCTCCCTGCCCTTCGATGATCCTTCTGGTGAGGTCTATGCAAACCCTTTCTCCAACTCCTGCACCATCTATTGATGTGATTGTTGCATCGACCGGATTAATCTGATTAGTAGCAGTTTTTTCTTTGGCCCATCTGTCTCCGAATAACTTGGCGGCTTCGTCGACCATCTTTCCTGGGACCAGGACAGCATCGACACCCCCTCCAAGAGCGAATGCTGCTCCAGAAAGTTCGATTTCTCTTCCTATGGCCGCTGCAATCCTTGTGTCCGACCCCCTTGAAGCAGCAACTAGATTTTCTAGCGGGACCATGGTCCAATCGGAGCATCTGACCAAAATCCACGGCACTAGTCCAATCAGGGAAATTGCCTCTTCCTGGTCAGAGGGAGCTTCGATTGAGACTTCAGCCACATCATTAGAGGAGCCCGTCCAGAAGCGGCTAACCAGATTTGCATTCGGGTCGCCTTTCTCCTCGTTTTCTACCCAGATCTGCATCCATTCACCTCAGATGCCTAGATGCATCTTCTGCTTTGGCTCCATCATGGACCATGGCCCTTAAGGCCCTTATTCGAGATGCTGGATCTTCAGAGGCGAACACGTTTCTCCCCATGCAAACGCCCGAACCTCCGGCATTAATCGATTTCTCAACTAATTCCAAAACACTGCGAAAGTCCTCATCCTTGGGACCTCCAGAAACCAATACAGGAATCGGAACTGACGAAGTCACAATTCTGAAAGATTCCTCCGAACCAGTCCAAGGAACCTTGACAACATTGCAACCCAATTCCCAAGCGAGTCTGGCTGCATGGGCTACTCCTCCTGTGGAGTCTGATTTATCCAAGTACAGGTTGTTTCCCCGAGGGTAGAACATCCCCAATACCGGTAGTTCTTTCTCATTCGACTCGGTTGTTATTCTGGCCATTCTCTCTATCATTTCAGGCTCGGCAGGATCGCCAAGATTCACTTGTGCGGACATTGCTATTGCACCCCTGTTGAGACCCTCGGTTGAAGTTGCCACCAGGATCTTGTCCTGAGATCTGTCCCCACCATGAATGGTGGACAATGATGCATGGCAGACGAAGCGTCCCCATGAAGTCCTTGCGAAGTGATGAGAGATTGGGCCCTTCTGCATAACAATTGCATCTGCTCCCCCTTCTATGACTGCGTCGACCGCAGAATCTGTATTCGCCAAACCGTGTTCTGGGAAGGAAGATGCGCTATGGTCCATTGGAACCCAAACCCCTCTTCCGTCTGGTAGAATCGTTTCCAAGCGGCTGGCAAGTACGTCTGTCACGAATTATCGCCTATGTCTCCCTCTCTTGAAGGGTACCATTTGCCCCTTTCCTGGTCAACTATGGGAATTGCTGATCATACTTCCAAGTCCACAATTACCGGTGCGTGGTCGGAAACAACAAGTCCCCCTTCCCTCATTATCTCAGCAGATTTCATCATCGGCCTTGCACTTTTGTTTGCAAGGATGTAGTCGATCCTCCAACCCCTATCTCTCTCTCTTGCCCTTCGGAAGTTTGACCACCACGAGTAAGGCCCCTTCATCTCCCCAACATGAATGCGCAGAAGATCGGACCAACCAGATGCCAGCATTCTGTCGAACCACTCTCTTTCGTGCTCCAAGAAACCGGAAGTGCGCTTGTTTCCGACTGGATCCCAAATGTCATCCTCAGTATGAGCAATGTTCAGATCCCCGCAGAGAAGAGCTGGTTCATCGGAGTCGAGGAATTTCTGACTCCATAGAAGCATGTCTTCCAGCCACTGATCCTTGTAGTCCTG
>CAZPNT010000054.1:0-7886 GCA_964588055.1 uncultured Candidatus Poseidoniales archaeon
CACTACCAAAGGTGGGCTTGCAAGGTAGTTTGCCTTAATTTTCTGATGTATCCTTCCTTCGAAGTTGCGGTTCCCGGAAAGAACGCTTCCCACTACAAGGTCTGCATCGTCGATCGCATACTCAATCTCGAGGTCGAGAGGGCCGGAGTTTCCTATGCAAGTGGTGCATCCGTATCCTACAACGCTGAACCCTAGAGAGTCGAGGTCGTCTGAAAGCCCCGATGCATCGTAGTACTCTGTCACCACCCTGCTTCCTGGAGCTAGGCTGGGCTTAACCCAGGGCTTGATCTTTAGTCCTCTGGACCTGGCATTCCTAGCCAACAATCCCGCCGCAATCATCACGCTTGGATTACTCGTGTTGGTGCAGCTAGTTATGGCCGCGATTACCACGTCTCCGTGGTTCAATTCACAACCTCTGCCCTCTATGGGGGATGAGTCCGAGTTCCTACTGGGGTCTACCCCGTGACCTTGGTGCCCCATCTCCGCATTTAGGCTCGTCCTCCAGTGTGCCTTCATCTTGGATAGTGATACTCTGTCCTGTGGCCTCTTCGGACCCGATAGTGAGGGTTCCACTGTGCCTAGGTCCAGTTCAAGGTTTGACGTGAATTTCGGGGTTGGCGAGGATTCGTTGTAGAATAGACCCTGTGCTGACATGAAGCGCTTCACGTCCTCAACATGACCAGGATCCCTTCCAGAGAGTAGCATGTAGTCCAGAGTGGTCTGATCGACAGGGAAGAAGCCGCAGGTTGCCCCGTACTCTGGTGCCATGTTTGCAATAGTGGCTCTGTCTGGTAGGCTCAGATGAGAAAGGCCTTTCCCGTGGAACTCAACGAATTTGCTAACGCAACCATGCTCCCTTAGCATCTCTACGATTCTAAGAGTCATGTCCGTCGCCGTTACTCCGGCTTGGAGTTCTCCTCTGAGCTCGAATCCGACCACCTCGGGCAGTAGCATGTAGATAGGTTGGCCCAGCATCACAGCCTCTGCCTCTATTCCACCTACCCCCCAACCAAGAACACCCAGTCCGTTAATCATAGTAGTATGAGAGTCTGTTCCAACAAGGGAGTCTGGGATCCAAGTCCCATCTTCCTCTCTAGCCACACTAGCTATCCATTCGAGGTTTACCTGGTGTACAATCCCCCTTCCAGGAGGGACTGCTCGGAAGTTGTCCAGGCTCAGTTGCCCCCATTTTAGGAACTTGTACCTCTCTGAGTTTCTATCGTACTCAATTTCCAAGTTACGCTCACGGGCATCGGGGAATAGACCGGAGACGTCCACTTGTACTGAGTGATCTATTACTAGGTCTACAGGAACTTGTGGATTCACCCTCCCCGGATCGCCTCCAAGTTCCTTCATTGCATCTCTAAGTGCGGCTATGTCCACGATTGCAGGGACTCCTGTGAAGTCCTGCAGAATTACCCTGCTCGGACTGAAAGGAATCTCCTCTGGCTTCATCTCTGGAGACCATGCCGCAATCCTTCTGACATCATCCTCGTTTACCAGGAACCCATCGCATTTTCTCAGTGCGGACTCAAGAAGAATCCTGATGGAGAATGGGATGTCGTCCAATTTACACAGCCCGCTTTCTTGAAGTGAGTGCATGTCGATGAAGCTGCCCTTGGTGCCATCTGACTTCTCGAACTCTGAGTTGGCACCGAATGGATGGTCATTCCTCATAAACTCACCAATCGATTACCGTTAGTCAGGAGTACATGAAGTTCACCTAGATGAACTGGTTCAATTGATTACGGTAGCAGAGACAATTCTTACTGGGTCTACTGGTGTAGTTTGGTGGGTTTGTACGTTTTGGATTGCATCAACATGATTCTGCCCCTTTGTGACGTAGCCGAACACTGTGTGGCAACTACCGTCGTCCTTGGAGATGTCCGGCGTCTCCTGCCCAGTGCAGTCCTTCTCATATTTTTCACCTGTTTGAGGATCTGTGACTGGCTCGTCCGCATCGAGATGGGAGGCCGAGCCATCCGAAGGGATGATGTAGAACTGACTTCCATCGGTGTTCACGCCAGCATGCGCTGCAGCCAGAGCGCCAACCGTGTGCTTCAGACCGTTGTCATGCTCGTGCGGGATAGTGTAGTCCGTCTTATCCGGGCATTGGGATTCTGGTAGTTGCTTACCATTGCACCAACCATAGTAATGAGCAGCATAACCTCCAGAACCGCCCATGCTTTCTATGTCCCCTCCCTGGATCATAAATCCTGAAATCACCCTATGGAACTCGATTCCGTCATACCGGCCGTTTTCTACATGAGTAAGGAAGCTCTCTACATGGTTAGGTGCTTCATCCCTATACAACTCAATTTGTATCTCGCCGAAGGTTGTCTGCCCGGTTTCCTTGTGAACATACTGGACCTCCATGGAAACCACGGGGTTATTGCCATCGTCAAAGAGTTCTGAGATGAGTTTGATTGAGACCAGGAATGCCGCTAGAGAGAGGACCATTACAAGCAAGCCAAGCGGAGTAGGGTTTCCTTGGTCAAACATCTGAAGGCCTAGCCCAAGAGATATCGACTTCTCGTCCATCATCGAAGCGAGTTTATTCATCTTCCTTCGTGTTTCCTTGTTCTTGGAGTCTATTGACAAGGACTTGTTGTAATTCCTGTAAGCCTTCTGCCAATGTGACTTCTGGTTCCTCTCGTCGATGAGTCCAAGTTCAGTCCCGGCATCTGCGGCCAATGCAAGGGTCTTTGCCCTCTGAGACTCGTTTTCGATGCTGTCCCAAGCAGATCTTAGTGTGTCGAGAGCGGTCGCAGGGTCCTTTTTCTCCTCGGTGAATGAAACCGCATCGTCCCAGGCCCTCTGAAGATTCTTTGGAATAGGCACGAGCGGGCGAGTCGCCCACCATTGAAAACAGCAGCGGAAGGTCGACTGTCCGAAATTAGTTGATTTTTCCATGGTAACGCATAAGACCCAGAGTCATAGCCGTGACTCTGCGAGCAGACGTTGAGTGACAGCACTGGGGACCAAGAGAGCAATGGAAAAAATCGTTAATGATTTCGTAATTAATGTCGCAACCGCCAACGGGACGGGTTCTCAATCGTCCAATCTAATCATACTACATTCGATGTTCGAAATGGGAGTTCCAGTGAGTGGTAAGAACCTCTTTCCCAGCAACATCTCAGGGTTGCCAACGTGGTTCATAATCAGGGCTAGCGACAGGGGCTACCAAGCTCCTGGAGATGGAACAAACATCCAGGTTCTGATGAACAAGGACACTTGGATTAAGGACCTTGAAGGTCTTGATTCTGGCACAATAGTGGTTTACAACGAAGATGTGAAAATGCCTGTAGAGAGGGAAGATTGCGTTCTTTTGGGTATGCCGATGACCAAGATGGCGAGGAAGATCAATCCAAAACTCGGAAGGCTGATCGCAAACATGTACTACGTGGGCGCGGTGGCACATCTCCTCGGAATAGACGAGGAGTCTATCGAAAAGGCGGTGAAGGCCCAGTTCAAGGGTAAAGAGAAGGCCGTTGAGTTGAACATGCAAGCGATATCTGAGGGAAGAGGATATGCCGACGAGAACTGGGACTTCGATTGTAAATTCAGCGTCGAGTCAAGGGACAAGGACTCTGACTCATTTCTAATTGAGGGGAACGAGGCAATTGCTCTGGGCTCAATATACGGAGGGATCAGTATGCTCTCTTGGTATCCGATTACTCCATCTTCTTCACTCGCGGAATCCGTAATCAATTGGCTACCCGAGCTTCGAAGTGATGAGGACGGGGGCAGCACATGTGCCGTGATCCAGGCAGAAGACGAGCTAGCAGCAGCTGGCATGGTCCTGGGTGCTGGTTGGGCTGGGGGAAGGGGGATGACGTGCACCAGTGGGCCTGGAATCTCCCTGATGTCTGAGTTCATAGGATTGTTCTATTTCTCTGAGGTCCCGGGTGTAATTTGGGACGTGAACAGGGTTGGCCCGTCCACAGGGTTGCCTACCAGAACACAGCAGGGCGATCTCTCTATGCTATACGAGGCCAGTCACGGGGACACGCAGCACATCGTGCTAATCCCGGGGACAGTAGACGAGTGCTTCGAGTTCGGATGGAGGGCTTTCGACTACGCGGAAAGGTTCCAGACGATGATCTTCGGATTCAACGACCTTGACTTGGGGATGAACCGCTGGAAGACGTCAGGATTCAATTACCCAGAGTCCCCCATGGATAGGGGCAAGGTTATCAGAAGCCAAGAAGAGATGGACTCTATCGCAAACTATGGAAGGTACCGGGATGTAGATGGAGACGGGATTGCATACAGGACGTTGCCTGGCAGTGGCCTCGATCCAATCCTGTATAGGGGAACAGGGCACGATGAGGATGGCGTATACTCTGAAGATCCGCAAGTTTACAACGACACGATGGCCAGACTGAAGAGGAAGATTGACGGTTCAAAGGAGCACCTCCCTGCTCCAGTAATCAGAGAGGAGGAGAAGAAGGATCTAGGAGTAATATTCTACGGTTCGATGGAGAATAGCATAGTTGAGATAGACGACATGCTTGAGGAGTCGGGTCTTTCGGTCAGCACATGCAGGGTGAGGGCGCTACCGCTACATCCAGATGTGGAGGATTTCGTCCGCAGGCACGATAGGACGATTGTCCTTGAAATCAATCGAGATGGGCAATTGTTCGGGATTATCCGGAAGGAGTTCCCCGCTGAATTGATACCCAAGATACACAGCGTTTCCTATAGCGATGGCATGCCACCAAGAGCCAGGGTGTATTCTGATATGATTCTAGAAGTTCTGGAGGCGTCCTGATGGTGAAGCTAAACGTACTGGAATTGGAGAAATCCGAATACACGGGAGGGAAGTCCTCTCTCTGTCCAGGATGCGGGCATGATCAGATCTCGAATAACATAATCCAAGCTGCATGGGAAAACGGAATCTCTCCCGAGAAAATCGCGAAGATGAGCGGGATCGGTTGTTCTTCCAAAACCCCTGCTTACTTCCTGGGGAAGAGTCATGGTTTCAACACTGTACACGGCAGGATGCCCTCTGTTACTACAGGAGCCAACGTGGTGAACAAAGATCTGAGCTTCTTGGCAGTCTCTGGGGACGGAGACACCGCTAGCATTGGAATAGGCCAGTTCGTCCATGCGATAAGGAGGAACCTGGACATGGTCTACATCGTTGAGAACAACGGTGTCTACGGGCTGACGAAGGGACAATACAGTGCGACAGTAGAAAAGGGGTCAAAGAAGAAGAAAGGGGTGGCAAATCAGCAAGCACCGATAGACCTCTGTGCAATGGCAATCAATCTCGGTTGCAGCTTCGTCGCGCGGTCTTTCTCCGGGAGCAAGAAGCAGCTTACTGCTCTGATAAGGGCAGCCATGAGCCACAGGGGTATGGCCTTCATCGACGTGATTTCGCCATGCGTGACCTTCGCAAACAACGACGAGTCGTACAAGTCTTACAACTACGTGAAGGCGAATGACGAAGTCCTCCACATCCTAGACTACATTCCACACTTCTCTCCTATAGAGGAGGTAGAGGTTCCAGAGGGAGAATACCGAGAGGTGAATCTGTTCGATGGCTCCACGTTGAGGCTGGAGACATTGGCTGCGGATCACGATTACACGGATGCAGTTTCGGCCCTAAGTGCAATTCACGAGTCCGAGAAGGCAGGAAATCACGTCACGGGACTGCTTTACTACGACGAAAACGTCCCAACCGCTACAGATACCCTGGGGCTATCTGAAACTCCACTGGTAGATCTCTCAGAAGACCTGCTACGCCCTAACCCAGACAGTCTCGAGAAGGTTAATGCAGGCTTCAGATCTTGAATCCAAAGTCCTGACTGCTCGGTTTTCTTGAAATATCCGGGCCCAGTCCGTACCACGCCAGTCCCTTGGTGTAGCGGTCCATCATATGGCACTCTGGATGCCATGACCCTGGTTCGAATCCGGGAGGGACTACCAAGAAATCGCTAAACATACTGGAATAGAAGTTGGGAGACCCAGCTCACCATCATGATGATCATGAACCACCCCAATGCAAGCTTGGCCCATCTCGTGGGCTCTTTCTTCTGTGGGAAAGGATCTATTCCAGCCTCCAAGGCCTGAGAGATGATTTCCAACTCCTCCTCGATCGTCTCGGGAGGCCTCATTTCCTCACTTCTCCGATGTAGGGTCCCATCCTGAAACGTATGATTCCTCGAGCGATGCGAATGCTTCTTCGGTTCCCGAGAGGTCCACTGCCAAGGAGCCTAGATTCTCCTCGATTCGATCTAGGTTGCTGGACTTGGGAATGGTAATCGAACCAGAGTCTATGCACCACTTTATCGCAGCTTGTGCTGGAGTGCAACCAAGAGATCCTGCTATTCTAACTAACTCTGGGTCCTCGACCTTGTGACCCCTTGCCAAGGGGGAGTATGCCATTGGGACAGCACCGACTCCAGATATTGCCGCCCTTAGTGCTGGGCGCTGTAGCCATGGACTGATCTCTATCTGGTTCACGGAAGGCATCAGTGATGCGTAAGAGACCATTGCGTCTAGATGATGCGCACCATAGTTGCTTACGCCTATGGATCTAGTCCAGCCCTTGGATAGGCAATCCTCCATACCCTGCCAAACTGGTGCTCTGGCCTCGATGTCCTTCGGAGGGGCATGGACCAGATATAGATCCATGAATTCTAGACCAAGGTTCTCGAGACTCTGTTGGCATCTCTCAAGAGTCTCATCATGGCTGTTAGCATGGGGCTGTCTAAGTTTTGTGACCACGAAAATATCATCCCTATCGATTCCGGATTCTCGGATGGCCTCGCCCACCTCGTCCTCGTTTCCGTAGGCCATTGCAGTGTCAATTAGCCTGTATCCCTTCTCCAGAGCATGCTTCACAGAAGCTTTGCACTCTCCGGGCTCCCCCATTAGGTAAACCCCAAGACCAAATGTCGGCATCTCAATCTGGTGCATTCTCTGGCCCGTGGTTGTGTCCGTGTTGGAAATTGAAACTGTCTCCATGCTTTGCCAAGACTAGCATGCATATTCAATCGTTATCGTAGCGAGGTTGAAGCCTCGAATCCCTTCGAGAGGTCGTGGACGAGTTGCCAGAGGGGCTAGAGGTTCCTAAATTGGAGTCACGACCTCACATCCCATCTGCGTCAGTGATGCTCAGTAGGATTTCTGGAGATGGGCATGAGGTCCTTCTTGGGCACAGGAGCTCCGAGCTTCCAGCCTTCCCGGATCTCTGGTCCTTCCCAGGAGGGGGCGTTAGCAGAGTTGATCGTAAGGCGGCGGATAGCCATCCAGATTGGTTATCTGACAGGACTGGCGATAGACTGTCCGTTTTCACTCTCCTCAGGGAGATGGTGGAAGAGGTAGGGATCACCCCTGATGGCAGAGGTGGCTTCATGGAGGTTAGTGATGAAGTCAGGGAGATTGTCTGCAAGGACAAGTCCGGATGGCTTGAGGTTGCAGAGTCTGGGGCGATTTCCACCAAGGAATTCGATTGTCAGGTTATCACGGAAAGGATAACACCCCCACAGTCTCCAACTAGGTTCCACAACCTGTTCTTCCACGTTGCATTGGGGGATTCGGGGGTAGAAGCGTCCTTCCCACCCGGACGAAGCGAGTTCGACAAATTCCAATGGTGGAAACCGGAGGACATTATCGAGGCTTGGGAGAGGAACCAGTTACACCTCCCGCCGCCGATACTTACGATCTTCAGGGACCTGCTAGAGATGATGGAAGGGAGGGACCTGGTCGCCGCCTGTGAGGCGATGGCTGTGGACCCGCCATCTGGACCACACAGATTCGAGTACGGCCCGGGAGTTGAGTGCGTTCTGATCCCAACCAGGACCCTCCCCCCCTCGACACACACCAACTGCTTCGTTCTTGGTGAGAGGGGAGGTCAGAGGGCGATAGTCGACCCG
>CAZPNT010000055.1:0-7884 GCA_964588055.1 uncultured Candidatus Poseidoniales archaeon
AGTCTTTATCGAGGATCATTTGGATAGGCTTTTCCACGGTGCTTCTGAGATTTCACTAGATCCTGGTCGGACTAGGGAGGAGATAAGATCAGACATTGAAAGAGTGATTTCAGCCAACGAAATGTATGATCACGTCCATCTTCGACTCATTGTCTCTAGAGGGATAAAGCCAACTCCCTATCAGGCTCCTTGGGTCATTTCTTCACCCCCTACAATAGTAATCATCCCCGAGTTCAAGAAGGCGAACGAAAAAAGGTCAATAGATGGAATTAACCTTGTTTCTGTAGACATAAGGAGAAGTGGCCCCGATGTTCAGAACCCCCGGATAAACAGCCTCTCTAAGCACAACTGCATAGCTGCCTGCATCGAGGCAGATAGCAAAGGAGGGGAAGAAGGGCTTATGCTCGACCCCCATGGTTTCGTATCTACCTGTAACTCGACCCACTTCTTCATGGTCAGGGAAGGAGTTGTATGGACTTCTTCAGGAGAATTCTGCCTAGACGGGATTACCAGACGCAAGGTCTTGGAGATTTGCGACTCTAACGGAATTCCATTCTCCCTGAGAAACTTCACGTTCGAGGACGTCCATCTAGCAGAAGAGGCATTTGTTACAGGTACATTCGCCGGACTGACTCCAGTGATTTCATTCGATGGTAGGACAATTGGAAAAGGTTCGAGGGGGCAGGTTTGCAAAAGACTCCAAGAACTGTATCAAGAACTTGTGATGAGGTAGTTTGGTTTGGAACGAACTAGAATTGCGATGTGGTCCGGACCGCGAAACATCTCCACTGCAATGATGTACTCATTCAACAATCGAGATGACTGCTATGCCACTGACGAACCTCTCTATGCGTCCTTCCTCCGTTCTAGTGGAGCCCCTCATCCCGGAGCGGAAGAGGTAATCATGAACAACGAGACAGACATCGGGAAAATCATCCCCATGCTGACAGGCCCAATACCCGATGAAAACCAGATATGGTACCAAAAGCACATGTGTCATCACGTAAAGGAGGAATCCGAACTTTCTTGGATTGATGGATTCAAGAACTGCTTCTTAATTCGCAATCCAAGGGATGTCCTCCTTTCCTTGTCAAAGATCACCCACGATATCGACTTACGAGCCACGGGTCTCCCGCAACAACTCAGAATTCTAAGACATGTAACCCAGTCTTCAGGAGAAACTCCTCCAGTGATTGACGCTGCAGACGTTTTGGTCGATCCGCGCGGAACCCTCTCTGCTCTATGTTCCTCGATCGGCATTCCATTCTCCGATCAGATGCTGTCATGGGAGCCGGGACCCAAGGAGTGCGATGGCACATGGGCCAAATTCTGGTACGACTCAGTTTGGAAATCGTCAGGCTTTGCCCCTCCTAGATCAAGAGAAGGGGAGTTGAGTGAGCATCTCTCCTCTGTCTTGGAAGAATCGACTTCGATTTATCAAGAGATTAGGGAGAAGCGCATCAGGGTCTAGGAGTGCCTCCTCATCAGAATGCCGCACTTTCTTTTGACCGCTGCTCTTAGGAATACCAGAAGGTGCCTGAATGCATCCTGAACTCCGCCGTCGAGAGGCTCATCTGACTTGATGGACCAACCTCCCTTCTCTATCTCTCTCCTAAGGCCCGCGACGTCCCCCTCATCGAGCCACCCGAGCATCTCTATTCCTCCCGAGCCTTCGTTGAATCCAGAATGGCCAAACAAATCTTCATTCAGCCCCCTGCAAAGTTTCCCTAGAAGTCGGTGAAGCTCCGAACCTTCTCCCTCTTTGGTGTGACGGAGGAGATACTCTATCCCATTACCATCCTCGCTGGGGAATCTCCCTAGCCTTTCCCTGGAGTGCCCTCCATCAAGGGATCGGGGAACGCTCCAGTCATCTTGCCAGTCCAGAACGGAGATGAATAGCAACATTGCCTTGTCAAGGGGTGCGTTTTCTCCCTCTTTCAGACCGGCTACCCCTTCTATTCCTCCTGCCGAAAGAAGCAACTCCCCATGACTCCCTGACAAGGAAGAGAGAATCCCACTAACAACTGTCTCGGGACTGTTCCTAATGGGGTCAAAAGTGTGGAAAGAGGAAGGCGGAATGTAACCCCTCATGGCACATACTCTAGCCTACCTGTCAAGAAGCCTTCTGAGCCTCTCGTCGTACTCGTCTCCCGCATCGGCCTCTTGCTGAACCATTTCAACCTCGTCATCTTCGCTTTCCTCCTGATTATCGCCTCCGGAGAACTCCGTTTCCTCTTCATTCTTAGGTGCTGATTTCTTCTCCGCCATCTTCTCCTCTATCGCAGCCTGGGCCATTTGCATCATCCTCTCGGACTCTCTGCGATTGCTCAGGATCCAAGACAAACCTAGGTAGGATCCAACAACTAGGATTGCAGCCAGCAGACCGGTCCCTAACTCGTCGACTTTGTCCTCGAGGGCCGACCCCCCGCTAAGCACTATTGTCGCTCTGTCGTCATTTGGATCGGCATCGAGGTCCCAAGGGAAAGAGCAACCGATGGTCACTACCAGCTCAGTCCCATCTTCTACATCCGGGCGATCGAACTTTGGAGCGGGTACGAAAGCCTGAGTCATGTCCACTATGTGCTCTGAATAGTGACTTCCCGCACTAAGCGATATCATGCAATCCGCATCTGATAGAATGTTCTCGTTGAGTCTCTTGGTGGGGACGCTGATTTGTTGACCTGAGCCCTCTCCAACCAACTCGACCCCACCTATGCCCACGTTCCAGTCACTCCTCCTCACCTCAAACGACCTCTCGAATTGGTCAATCAAAATCCCCTTGCTGTCGAGTACTCTGACCACGATGGTCCTTTCCCCCGGGAAAGGGTCCCATTCAGAACCACTCAAGTTGATTTGTTGAGCAGCCTCATTTGGGCCCAAACTCCCGTAGTGGTAGTCTAGAACATAACCGTCATCTGAAATTAGAAGCAGTTGGAAATCAAAATCTTGAGTCCCGTTATCTATTGAGCATGATGCCCCGACATCATTGAAATCCCCAACAATGGAGCATATTGCATCTCTTGACTCCGAATCCTCCGAAGTCAGAATATATCCCAGGAATGACTCACCCTCTATGGTCAAGGTCCCATTAGTCGAAGACTCAACTGAAAGCAACCAACCCATCTCGCTCCACTCCAGCAAATTTCCGTTGTCTAAAACTTCTGAACCCTCGCCAGTACCATGGACTCTTATCGTGGCGTCATCACCTCTATGAGAGAAAATGTAGGGAGAGGTCCCCCAGGAGAATTGAGAATACTGCACCTCTAGCTCGATGCTCCTCTCATTCCCACTTGCATCTTCAGCTGATATCGTTACTGTCTCCATGGGGCCGGTCCAACCTTCGTTGGGCACCAGCTCTATCGGCAACCCCCTTTCTTCCCCGATTCCAAGTACGACCTCCATGCTACCTTTGACCTCCCAACCATTTGGAATCTCTTCGATATGTAAATCGATGGTTGTTGGCGAGTTGCCTTTGTTCGCAACCATTGCATGGGGGTGCCCGCCCATGGGGGAAACGATCCAAGCACCATTCGATTCCATGGTGAAGTTATGTACAGCAGCTACCCTTAGTGGAAGGGTGATCTCTGTAAGGCCAGCCGAATCTCCGTCTCTCACTCTGACGTGCATCTCCACTGATCTTCCAGGACTAGCCGTTTCTGGAGGGGTAACGTTGATCTCCAGTGTCGAGGACTCTCCGGGATTCACTTCAGAAAGGGCGGGCAAATCTTCGATCAACCATCCGTTCTGACCAGTGATGTAGGTTGACACGAACGGTACGCTTGGGTTGTTCCCCATCTGCATAATTTCAATTAGAATTGTGGATCCATTGGTTTCTATCTCTAAATCGGAAATTGACGAAGAAACTCCCCACCCAGGTACTCTAGTCACCTCTGCCATGAAGTGGAACTCGATCACTGGTTCGTCCCTGGCCATGGCAGTTACATCGATTCTCATAATGGAGCCATTCCAAGAATCTCCCGGAGCCTCTAGATTAATTTCTAGGGTGACAGTGTCGTTTACTTCTACCCCATCTATCGAACTTCCATTTGCATTCCACCCTTCGGACGAATCTGAGCCCATCGGGAAAATCTGCGTATCCACTTCTAGGGAGATATCATCCACTAGGTTTCCTGTATTTTTCGCATCAATTGAGACGGCCCCCCCTTCTCCCGGTGCGAGGAATATTTTCGATCCGTTAATTTCGGACCCACCGAGCTTTAGATCGAAATCCCACCTGTGGTCCTGCCTCACTTCGAAAACAATCACTTCTTGCGATGAGATGGTTTCGTTCCCCTGTGAAGTCATCAAGAAAGAAATTGCAATCGGTACTCTAGCAGGTGTATTCTCCGGTAATGTAACGCTTAGTGGGACTGTCCTCAGACTCCCTGCACCGAGTTGAACCGGATTACTTGAGAATGATACCAGTATACCGGGGTCCGAAGACATGTTCTCGTCTAGCAGTATTTCGTGAGAAAGCGAGTACGAGTCGTCTCCGTTACCTGGATTCTCCAGTCTTAGCACCACTAGGTTAGAATCTTCTACGTCGACAACGTATGGTTGAATGGTAGGGGAGTTGACGTCCATTCCTGCTCTATGGATCTGCAATACCTCTATGGATATTGATAATGGAGACTCGGGTACTCCTGCGTCCTCGTCATCAAAGAGATGGAATGACGGCCTCGCATCTTCGGGAAGATTCAGAGTAAGTGAACCGATTGCCCTGGATCCAGACTCTCCCGAGATAGAAACTACATCACCAGAAATGGAGAGTTGTCCAACCCCTCCCCACTCCCATCCTTGAATCGTCATGCCCGACTCCGATAATGACCAATTTATCTCCTGAACCCCCTCTGGAAGGTCTGCCGATATCTCCCAGGTCAGACCCTGCTCAGGTACAGATCTGATGTGACTGGGATATGCTACGGACCTAGAAGCAATAAATTCCAATTGCACTTGACTACATTCTTGCTCATCTCCAGCCCCTACACACATGCTCAGAGGGGTGGTGACTGACTCGCCGGGTGAAGTGCCCGAAGGAACTGGGAGCCTAGCAGTCACTTCCTTATTCTCTCCTGGTCCGAGAGACAAGGCACTGATCTCAGAACCAGATGAATCGAAAATTCTCAGATCGGAACCCCATTCAGTTCCGTCCCAAGATATTGCAATCTGATCCTCCTCTGCGTTTCCAACATTCTCTATCAACAACCATGCTCTAGCTTCTTCAGAGACAAGGCCAAAACCAGTACTCTGTGCGGTACCATCGGGACCTCTAATAGACAGCCCCCTGGTTCTGTTAGCCTCGATCGGAAGGTTTGCAGTGATCTGCTCGTCCCCTTCGTCATGTGAAAGGGTGAGAGTGAGGAATCCAGCATCTGAACCCAGTGCATCCGGAGGGGCGATTATCCTAAGTGACGGAATCCAGACATCTCCCACGCCAATCTCAATGGAACTAATTCCTCCTGGGGTTTCGTCTTCCCATGTCCATCCATCTGGAAGGGACGAACTGTCTACAAAAAGGGTCCAAGTCGCTGCCAACCTTCCAGTCGACCTAATTCCAAACTGTGCTTCATTCTCTCCTCCCGGATCGACTCTGAGTGGTTCGGTGGGAATCTCGAAAGTTGCATTGTAAGTTGGTATGATGGATAAAGTACGAATCTGGTTGTCGTTGTCGAATCTTGTTTGACTCAAGTTTCGATAGGGGTCCACAACTAACTCGAAGGTATGGTCGCCCAAGTCTCCGCTCCACTCTACGTTAAAGGAGGCGAACGATCCCGAACCCGTTGGATCGACCGGATTTAGAACTTCAATCCCTTCTCCCCCAATCTTCTCCCCATTGGCATAGATTGCTACGTCCACAACCTCTTCCGTGTCAGAAGTCCCTGCATTTTCGACATATACAGTCACAGTCACTTCTTCTCCTGGGTCTGGAGCACTGGGGTTGAACTCAATTCCTCTGCCATCAGTAATCGGCCTAACATCGGGCATTGCGATGGACACTACCATGCTGCCCAACACAATGTCCGCCGTCGCGTCTCCATCTATGTCGGCGATGGAGGGGGAAGACCATGTTCTGTGTGCTAACTCAACATCGTTCGACCATTCAGAATTCACTCCAGCCGGAGAACCGCTGGATCCATCGAATGCCCACAGAGACCTGCCATAAGAAACTAGGAGCTCAGGCTCATCCTCCGAGTCAATGTTCATCCAGGTCGGTGCTGCAACAGCAATCTCGTCATTTGGATTCCCGCTGCTTTGCTCCAGGTCTTGGGCCCACTCTTGATTAGGAACAGTCCCTCCAACGTCATGACAACCAGCAGCACCTTGCCTATCGGTTGTCGTCTGCCACCATGTATTCCAGCATACTCTGTTGTGGATTCCATCTCCATCTGTGTCTATTGCAGTAGGAGGGGCATCGGCAAATCCATTCGTTGCCTCGAATTCCCATAACTGTGAGCCATCAGAAATTTCCAACCCCCTGAATTCAGCTCCATCCACCGCCGTAGAGCCATCTGCATCACTAGGAATTGTAACAATTATCTCCGGATCCGAATCAGAATCAAGATTGGCTATGATGGGGCCCGGTAATCTAACATGCGGTGAATTTGTATCCCCATCTAAGTTGTTCAAGGATAATCCACCTTGCCAAATCGAACTTCCGGTTTCAGAGTCAATCTTCCAAACCCACATTCCTCCGTTGTTTGCCTCTATGGTTGTCAGTAGCACATATCCTGTGTCATCATCAACTTGCGCAAAGGCCGGATCAGAGGGATGGCTTCCTTTGCTCAGAGAGACCTGCCACAAGGAATTTGGAGTTCCACTGGTCTGAAGCGGGAGGGCCAGAACTACTGGTTCCTCCGAAATTTCATCGATGGCTGCGATGACCAACTCTGCATCACCATCAAGATCAAGATCAGCAAGTAGTGGCTGAGTAGTGGGTTTGTGACCTCCCAAAATCCCACTGGTGTAGGGTCCTTCTTCGCTGCTTATCATCAATGACTCGTCGCTCCAAGTCCACAGAAGATCTTCTGAGTGCCCAGAGTAAGACCATCCAGTCACGGAGCAATACATTCTGGGAGACCAGACGTCAACGTACAATGTTCCTCCTGCGTCATAAGCTACGACTATCTCGGGACCTCCGTCTTCATCGATATCAACTACAACCGGTGCTGCCTTGACTTTCTCAGTAACCCCCAAGTCAACTTGCCAAGCGAGCTCAGCGTCCTCTCCCTCGATTAGTCGTAGAATGCTGTGTTCCGAGCCAGCCACATCTTCGCTTTGAACCAACACAGTGAACAGGGAACTCTCTCCGCATCTTTCATCTGCTCCCGAACCAATCTCGATCGATCCACTCATGTCGGCTACTGGTGTAGCTAGCGAATCCGTGCCGATAGAGTATGAACCAAACTCCCAGTTAATTGCTGGCTTAACTATTGACATCAGTGAACTAGAGTTAGCAGGATTTCCATATCCGGCACCTCCATCAGGCGAATGCTCGGGGACGTCTGCAATCCTCGATGCAGTTCTACCAGCCTGTGGCCATGGCTGCCCGCCATCAATCCAAGGGGATCCTGATCCTTCCTGGGTGCCCATCTTGAAATCCAAACTATTCTCTAGAGATTTTTTTCCGATTCCATGGTCAATCGAAACCAATGGCATAGAAACCAACATCACAATGACAACTCCGGAGATAATCCCTCGCCGGGAGGGTCTCTGCAAGCCAGCCTCTGCCATCAGAATCAAAGATGCGTTCCCGAATCCACTTGAACATTCGCACCAAACGCACATTCAGACCTACGGTCTGACGATTAAACCAAGAAGCCGAACCCACAACTCAATCCGTTGTGCTTATACCGGAGGGGTCGGTCGCCGGGTCGCACGGACCTC
>CAZPNT010000056.1:0-7842 GCA_964588055.1 uncultured Candidatus Poseidoniales archaeon
CAGTAACTGTGCCCAACGTTCATTGCTTTGGTGTAGGCCTCGTCGGATCGTACGTAGCTACCAAGTTGGCAGAGACCGGACATACCGTTCATGCGTACGACCCACAACCATTTCGGGTTTCTGGCATCCCAGGAGTAGAGGTCCATCATTTGGAACCTGATGAAGACCCAATCGATCTGATGCTAGATTTAATCACCCATGATAAGAGATTAGAATTCAACCCAATGGAAGACATAGTGGTTAACATGCTACCTGGTGACATCGCCCATTCAAGCACTACATCTCTTGCTGAGCTACCATGGAGAACTGTTGATCTGAGCTTCAGCCAGTTCACCCCAGACAGAGACGATGAAAAGGCCAAGGAATATGGTGCAAGAATTCTATGGGATACAGGGATAGCTCCGGGTTTATCCAACATGCTACTATCACGAGCATATGACGAGCTGGGGCCCCTGCTAAAGGGTGAAGTACGGGTTGGTGGCAATCCCACAGGGCCAACGGGGAGTTGGAATTACATGGCCCCTTTCTCCCCAGTAGATGTAATCGCGGAATACACAAGGCCTGCTAGGGTGGTGAGAGACTCGGAACTGGTAACATTGCCTGCATTATCGGATAGACATGAGATCGAGGTTCAAGAAAAAGGTACCATGGAAGCATTCCTGACAGATGGTTTACGCAGCGTGCTAAACACGATACCTGCAGTTGAGCTTTCTGAATACACAGTTAGATGGCCGGGGCATATACAGATGTTTATCGATGAGGTGGAAAATGGAGAGCTTGACATCAACAGGATAACATCAGAATGGCAATACAACGAAAAGACTCCGGAATTCACTTGGATGGAGGTGCTGGCATATGGAATGAATGGCGCAAGCATGCGATGGACAGTACAGGACCATGGTGGCGATGACGGTCACTCTATGGCACGATCAACTGGACTTGTGACATTATGCTGCATTGAGGAGTGGTTCAAACACCCAGAAATGCTACCACCTGGAGTTCATCCCCCTGAGTCAATGTCACC
This sequence comes from uncultured Candidatus Poseidoniales archaeon, assembly GCA_964588055.1. Lineage (GTDB taxonomy): Archaea > Thermoplasmatota > Poseidoniia > Poseidoniales > Thalassarchaeaceae > UBA36. The sequence continues at coordinate 1,025 of CAZPNT010000056.1, forward strand.
AGATTCAGTAGATCGTATTGTGAGAAGGTTGGTTGAAGAAGGAGTAGAGATAGATGGACCTATCCTCACTCCTCCTGAACATTAGTAACCCTACTTTTGTCGTTTTTCACTAGGAAGAAGATCGAAGCCGGTATAGCAACTATCAATGAGACTGCAATAACAGGTATTATCCAGCTGATCTCCTCTTTCTCGGGCCTTTCTATTAGCCAAGTGAATGACAACTGCGATTCAGGAAAGTCTTGTGTCCACCTGAATAAATTCGATGTATGGTGGCCTACTACAGTGACACCGTGATGCAATCCGTTGAATGTTCTCATAGGGGTTAGTTCTACAGAGTGCGCGTCGCCTTCTAGCTGGATTGTGATATTCGTACCCGGATGTTGAGTCAGGAGAATTCCTGAATCAATAGCTCGCCAGCCCGGATTTAGATTCCTGGAATCGTTTCGAATTATCGGGTATTCGGAACCGTTGGAGTGGTGTACGGAAATGACTTCCTCATCGAATTCGAGTCTAATTGTACCAGGAACATTCCATCTGTTGGACGGTTCAGACACAGAATATATATTGGATCCTACTGAAGTAAATGTAGTTGATTCTCCTGCGATTCCGTGGAAATGCCATTCCCCCCAAGTAGTGAACCAGACTTGCTGATCCTCTAGCCAAGAGATAACATCGGCATCATCCCTGACTCGTAAATCCCCAACCCTTGCCCTCCAGTGTATGGAGACTAGTGAGTTCTCGTCTGCTGACTCAAGTAATTCAATGTCGGCTACACCTTTCTCAAGACTCCCCCCGTTCCGCACCATCGAAACAAGTCCTTCAGGTACTTCTTGCAAAGAGTCGCCAACAATTACGAATCCAGAATCTATCAGTGAGTCCGCGGTATCCGAATCAAGCGATTCTGCTTCTATTCCGAATGAAACAGGATTGGCCCCCCACTTGGATGAGTTAGTTAGTTCTGTAAGATAATCTCTACATGCGGAAATTACCCAGTTTTCCTCATTGGTATCTACTCCCTCGAACCCATGACATCCGAATTCGTCTCCGTGTTCCAATCTCTCCGGACCGATGATATTGGTTAGCCATGTATCGGTCCCCCACTCACCGACTGCAGAGGGAGCAATGATTGGGGAAAGTAGAATCAGGGCAAGTGAAAGGGCCCACCGTCTTCTCTCCATGAGGCTAACAAGATATTATGCCACTTCAACATTTCAACTGTAAAGTATGAAACCGAATACTCAATGCCACGGATGTGGGCCTATCGGAGCAATCAGTACAGATGATTAGATCCTGTGTGGAGTTGGAGGGGACAGGGGAGGGTTTCTCCACCCCTCTGATTTACAGATTCTTGGAAAGGTATGTTCCCGCTCTTCTCAGGACCGTGACCAACGTACACATCAGAGGTGCTCACAAGGTGCCAATGGAAGGCCCTGCAATATTCTGTGGCAATCACCTGGGCAATCTAGACCCCTTCATCAAGATTCTAGCATCTCAGAGACCGATTCACTTCATGGCAAAAGAGGGTCACTTCGATAAGCAACCTAATCGATTTGTGATGGTCTCTACTGGACAAATTGAGACTTTCAGGAATTCCGGAGCTAAAGATGCTCTTGCTAGGGCAGTAGACGTTATCGAGTCTGGGGGGTGTCTAGGCATATTTCCCGAAGGTACACGTTCAAGAAGAATAGAGGAACCCCTCCTACAGCCTGCAAAAACTGGGTTCGCAAGGTTGGCAGCACTTTTCCCCGACGTGCCAATTGTACCTGTTATACTATCGATAGGGGCACGTGAATTCATGCCTCCTGGCACAATGCTTCCCAGGCCTTGGAAGAGGATCGATTTGATTGTTGACGACCCTATAACTTTCTCACAATGGGCAGCTCATCCGGATGGGGGGTCCATAGACGACACGTGGGTAGATTCAATGATGCTCAATGGTCATGACGAACGCCAGGAGGCAATGAGGGGTGTGTATAGAAAGTTCGCGGACCAACTAATCCAAACTCTTAGAATGAGAGGTGCCCCTTAGCGCATCGTTGATGGACTACCTACCTACACCCATCAAAGTACATGAGGCAGTATCTTGACTTGCTGAGTCGAATCCTTGAGGAAGGTGACAATAAGGAGGACAGGACTGGTACCGGAACGATTTCAGTATTCGGGCACCAGATGAGGTTCGACCTAAGCGAGGGTTTTCCCGCAATCACTACCAAAAGAGTCCATTGGCCAAGTGTAATCCACGAGTTGCTATGGTTCCTATCTGGCGACACAAATATCGAGTACTTGAACGAGAACAAAGTAAGGATCTGGAACGAGTGGGCAGATGACAATGGGGATCTTGGCCCGGTTTATGGGAAACAGTGGAGGAAATGGGAGTCAAACGATGGTAGGGTGATTGATCAGGTCGGTACAGCAATAGATCTCATCAAAACTGACCCAACCAGCAGACGGATTATTGTTTCGGCATGGAACGTTGGTGAGTTGAGAGACATGGCATTGATGCCTTGCCACGCATTCTTCCAATTCTACGTTAACGACGGCAGGCTATCTTGTAACCTGTATCAGAGGAGCGCTGATGTTTTCCTTGGAGTACCATTCAATATCTCATCCTACAGCCTCCTGACTTGCATGATTGCCCAGGTTTGCGATTTAGAGCCTGGTGAGTTTATCTGGACTGGTGGGGACTGCCACCTGTACCTGAATCACCTAGAGCAATCTCGGTTACAGGTGTCTAGAGAGCCGCTACAGCTCCCTATCCTGAAACTGGATCCATCGATCAAATCGATAGACGATTTCAGATTCGAACACATATCCATCGATGGATATGAACACCACCCGCACATTGCGGCCCCAATATCGGTTTAGTGATTGAATGAAAATAGCGATGATCGTTGCTATGGATCGGGACGGCTGCATCGGAAGAGGAAATGGATTGCCATGGAGGCTATCAAGCGACATGGCACGTTTCAAGAGGCTCACTGAGGCAGACGGTTTCAACTCGGTAGTTATGGGTAGGCGCACATGGGAGTCGCTACCAGACCCATTCAGGCCACTACCGGAGAGAGTGAATATCGTAATGTCAAGAGATACCGATTGGGAAGACGAGGGTTCAATCACCGCTTTGTACATTGGTCGAGCGATAGAGATAGCGTTCTCCGAAGGAAGCGATGAATGCTGGATTATCGGAGGGGCGCAGATATACGAGATGTTCATCGATAGAGTTGAGGAAATTCACGTTACAGAGGTTCACACCAATGGCAGTGGGGATGTATTCTTCCCGGAGTGGGATCGAACACTGTGGAGCCAAGAAATAATCGAGACCGTGGAGGCTGATTCGGACAACGAGCACCAGTCTACATATTCAATCTGGACAAAGAATTGATGTGCCCTTGACAGTGCGCAGGGATATGAGATCAATTCTCATTAGCATTATTCTGATTTTACCAATTATTACTGCTGGTTGCACTGAAGCTGATATAGAAAATGCTGAGCAAACGATGGGTTGCACATACCCTGAGGCGATTAATTTCAACTCCTCCTCTGCCATAGATGATGGGTCCTGCATATATCCCGGACCCCCCCTCGCGGTCCTCGGATGCATGTACTCGGACGCTCTGAACCACAATCCCTCGGCGACGGAGGACGATGGGTCGTGCAGGTACCCGGTAGATGAAGATCCGGTACCAGGATGCACCTACTCGGATGCTTACAACTACGAACTGAACGCCACCGAGGACGACGGGTCCTGCGTCTACGACAACGACGGGGACGGGATAATCGATGCGTTCGAGCAGGCTGGTTGCACAGATGTCAATGCTAACAACCACAACTCATCTTCGACCGACGATGATGGTTCATGCGACTACGACCAGGACGATGATGGGGTATACGACTGGGCCGAGTCAGAGGGTTGCAATGATGTCAATGCTACCAACTACGATGAGAGCGCAACAGAAAGCAACCAGTCGATGTGCGAATACCCCTACGTGATGACTTTGGAGGATCTTGAGTCCTTCTTAGAACACCCAGACGCTGGGTTGGAAATGGTTCTGGCAGGCCTTGAAAACGTGACTGCATTCATCAGAATAATTGATGTCTCGGAAAGTACCGAAGAAGCAGGATTGGAAAGCGATACCAATGCCAATACGACAGCAGCTGAGGTCATCATGGGGCACGACCCCATCAACGAGATCGTCTACCAGAGCATGGTCATTAGATTCATGGGGGACATTTCTATGGAGCAAACTACCGTGCAGGGTCCCGATGGGATAAACTACCGGATTGGTAGCCCTAGTTCGGGGTCTTGGTACTATGCGAGGGATGAGATCTACCAGTACGTGAACCCATTCGCGGTAGACCAGGGAGACGAGGATGAAGGGCCCTCAGAAGACGACCAGGAAGATGATGAGTCCCTCTGCGATGAGTTCTTCGATAATGACCCGTTCAATTGGACGGATAATTGGACACAATCATACGATGATGGAGTCAACACGGCCGAAGGAAGAAACGAGACGCTGGGATTGGACGCTAGGCTTGAATTCCTCGGAAACCCGCCCCATCTGAGTCATGTCGAAATTTCCCAGTTGAATGGAATGTCTAGGTGCTCCATAGCGGTCTTGGATAACTCGTTAATCGATATTGAAATTGACACATCCCTCCCACGGACCTCGATGACTATGAAGATAGAGAATGAAATCGAGGAGGATTCGGGCAATACCAAGACCTGGTCGGCCGAGCTCAGCGACGAGCACTTTGAGGAAGTAAACCTGGAAGAGATCATAATGCGAGTCTATGCAGCCGGCGAGGATTCAGAAGAGGAGGGTGATGGGAACGCAATAGTCACTGAAATGCTACTGAGCGAGCAGACATCCGCCTACACCGACCAGTGCTACCAATGGACTCTATCGTGGTCTGACAACGACAACGACGGATACACCTCTGCAGGCGATGCCTACACTGTCTCCAGGACTGAGAAGGTCATCGACCCCTGCGCTGATGATGATGAATATAGGAACAAGGAATTCCAGATCATGTTCTACGACTTGTGGGCTGACATGCCAACTGGAGGAGTATTTACCCCTGGATTCGGACTCTTCGGAGCGATCTTGACTATTTTGGCATCATCGGTGCTTTTTGGCAGGAGAGCCGTTTGACTACCTAACCCTAGAACCAGATAGGATATCTCCCTCGGTAGTTAGAACCTTGACTCCCCCCTCACCGTCGTCTGCAGCAAGGATCATGCCTTCGGACATTACCCCCCTGAGTTTCCTAGGCTCAAGATTGGCTACGAATACAACGTTTAGGCCCTCCAACTCGGATGGCTCGTAATGGCCCTTAAGCCCTGCACAGACCTTTCTAGTTGAGTCGGAGCCTTCATCGATTGTGATTACGAATAGTTTGTCAGCGTTGGGGTGGTCATCCACTGACACTATCCTACCGGTTCGCATCTCTACTTTCATGAAATCCTCGAAGTCGATGTAACCGCCCCCGTCGTTGGGATCGGGTGACTCGTCATTGTCCTTACTGTCTGCGAGAGAGTTCTCTCGCTCAAGAATCTCCTCCAGATCGAGCCTCGAGAAAAGCGGTTCAGGGGTTTCTGGGTTCCAGAAGAGGTTTGTTTCCACATCCATCGAATCCTCCCAAAGTATGTTGTCTATGTCATCCTCGTTTCCTAGCATCTTCCACAGCCTGTCTGATGAAAAGGGGATGAATGGCCTCATGCAAACTGCCAGGCATGAGCAAATCCTCCATGAAAGAGAAAGAGAGGACATTGATGATCTCCTCTCATCTGATTCGTCTTCGTTAATGTACTTCCAAGGTGCTGCTTCCTGGAGTAGTGAGTTTCCAATCTGAGCTATTCCCATGATGCTCCTGAGAGCCTCCTTGAACCTCTGCTTCTCCATTGACTCAATGGCGCTCGAAATCTGATTCTCAACCTCCTGTATGGTCTTGCTGTGATCGGAGAACCCGTCGTATTTGGAAAGCGGGTTTCCGTCATAGGATTCCAACCTGTGAGTGAGTGTCATGACCCTATGTACGAAGTTACCGTAGGTTCCTATCAATTCGTTGTTCACCCTATCTACGTACTCATCCCACCTGAAGTCCGTGTCATGCGTCTCTGGCATGTTGATCGATAGGTAGTACCTCAGGGAGTCGGCATCGTACTGCTCAAGATATGATGGTAGCCATACTGCATGCCTCCTACTCTTGCTGAATTGCCCTCCTTGAAGCATTAGGTACTCGTTGGCCGAAACGTTGTCCTCGAGGACAAGATCGCCCGGACCCGGAAAATGTGAAATTTCTGAGGAGTCGGAGGCGTTCAATCCCATGATTATAGCAGGCCAGATGATTGTATGAAAGGGGATGTTGTCCTTACCCATGAAGTAGATGTGCTTAGGCGAGTCACCTGTCTCAGATACTTGCCACCAATTCTTCCAAGCTTCATCCCCGTCCGGATGTCCTGCGACACTGGCATTCCTGGATGCCCAGATCCTTGCGCATGTGTAGTATCCCTGAACTGCCTCGAACCAAACATATACCCTCTTAGAGAGCCAATCTTGTCCCTCAAGTGGAATTGTGATGCCCCAGTCTATATCCCTAGTCACAGCACGTGGGCGCAACCCCATTTCTAACCAATTCTTGGACATTGCCCTCACATTTGGCTTCCAAACGTCTTGCCTCTCCGAGGCGTGTGACTCTAGTGCTGCTTGGAAGTCGTTCAGCCTCAAAAAGAAGTGATCAGTGTCCCTAACTTCAATGTCTGAGTCGCCGTCAAGCTTGGATCTGGGGTTTACAAGCTCATGGGCCTCGTATGTCGC
>CAZPNT010000057.1:0-7636 GCA_964588055.1 uncultured Candidatus Poseidoniales archaeon
GAGACGATGTGAATTCAAACATCTCGGAAATCCCCATCAGAAATGCCAACCAGGGACTATACCCCAACTGCGGGACTAGTCGAGACTACGGCTATGGTGTGATGGGTTACCCGACCTTCACATTCGAGACCGATGACGAGCAGTTCCTACTGGGAACAGTTGAGGCGTTATCTGAAAGGCTTGACGAGGAGCTTGACGTGATGAAGTACTTGATAGACAATGTCTGGTACTGGAGGGCTAGGCTCTTCGTCGATTCCATGATGATAGGAGATAGCGAGGTACATCTGGCAGTTTCCAACCTTGGGAGAGCAAGTACTACCAACGCTACATTGGCTTATGTTACAGAGGAAAGGACTTGGCTTCCAGTGGGGGTCTCTCCGGAAAAATCTCCATGCGAAGTAGAGGGTTTGGAGTTCAACTACTCCTCTCCTGGATGCGGATTCGGCGTGAACGCCACTAACAGCACCGAAGCAGTTCTTGATTTCGGAGACGCTCCTATTTCGAGTGGGGATGGGCATTTTCACCTATTCTACCAGAAGAGGGTGATCGATGCATCGACATGGGTTTCAGAACCTGTTAACGATTCAATTATCGAAAATGGAAACGGCAACAATAGGTCCCTTTCATCTCCATCGGTTTTTCTCAGCATCGCCTGTGTCTTACTAGCGGCATTCGGAAACAAAGACAGAGATATCAAAAAACACTAGTCTCAATTGTACTCTAAAATTGTGTTTTTCCAGAGGAATTGTTTGTAAACTCCTCGCTAACCGGACAGTTTGGGCCAAATATGGATATAGACAGCAGTGAATTTACAGAATTAGGAGCGCAAATGGTTCTTCCCCTCTTCGAAGGAGTCGAGAAGGCACCTAACAACTCTCTCAGCGGACTTAGTAGGAATCAACGAAGCCTAGTAAGAGACGCTCTTTCCTCGGGAGGCTTCGATGGGAAGAAAGGGAAGAGGATGACGCTTTGGACGGCAGGGTGCAACATCATCCTGGTTGGAATGGGGGAGAAAGATACACTGAGCCACAAGAGGGCTAGGAACACCGGTGCCAGACTAATTTCGTCTATGTCCAAAAAGAAGGGGTTGGATGTGACCGTGAGGTTCACTTCAGGCTGGTCAGTAAAGAGGATGTTAGACTTCGCTGAGGGGATGATGCTGCGTGACTACGAGTTCCTAGAGCACCAAGAGACCCCCAAGGAGCACATAGCTGATCCTTGGAACGTCTCCTTCCAAGCGAGCTCGAGACACCAAGATGCCCTGGAAGATGGTCTGAACAAGGTGCATTCCATAGTCGAAGGAGTTCACCTAGCACGAGACTTGGGGAATGAGCCGGCAAACGTACTCTATCCGATGGAATACGCAAAGAGAGCAAAGGAATGGTCGAAGGGGAAGTCCAATGTAGAGGTAGAGGTTTACGATTGGAAAAAACTGCAAGAGCTAGGAATGGGGGGCCTAATTAACGTTGGAAAGGGGAGCGATAGGAAACCTTGCATGGTCCTCTTCACATTGAATCCCGATTCCGATGAAGGAGTCCAACGACCTTGCATTGTTGGGAAGGGCATTACCTTCGATACTGGTGGAATCTCGATTAAGCCCACGGGAGGCATGTGGGACATGAAATACGACATGTGTGGAGCAGCTACAGTCTTTGGGCTAATGCACTCCCTGCACTCCACTGGATATGAGAGGAGAGTGAACGGGATTGCATGTCTTGCAGAAAACATGCCTGGTTCCGGGGCTTACAGACCCGGAGATGTTTTCAGAACATATTCAGGGAAGACAATAGAAGTCTTCAGCACTGATGCGGAAGGCAGGAACGTCCTGTCAGATGGGCTTTGGAAGGCAGGAGAGTTCGATCCAGAATACATTGTCGATCTCGCGACTCTAACAGGTGCGGTGGTTGTTGCTCTTGGAAATCAGATATCAGGAATGTGGGCGAACAACGAAGGGATCGCAAAGAGGCTCAAAGCAGCTGCAAGTAGAAGCGGAGAACCTGTATGGAGGATGCCGCTTAATGCCCAATTCCGCAAGTACATGACAGATTCAGCATTTGCCGACATTAGGAACGGTTCGATAGGAGGCAGGGCAGGTTCTTCTAACACTGCTGCTTCTTTCCTGGAGTTCTTCGTCCCGACTAGGGGATTCGAAGAAGATGGGGAGAAGATTCCTTGGGTTCATCTGGATATTGCAGGCACGGCTTGGGGACCTGGATCCAAGGCACGTTCTGAGGGAGTTAATCCCCTATTCCAGTACGGCACTTCAGGAGTGCACGTTAGGACTCTTCACAGGCTTATTACCGAGGGTTGATCAGCTCTCGTCCTCTTCGGAGTCGACAACCTCGAAGTCTGCATCGACGACGTCGTCGTCGCCATTTTCGTTCTGCTCTTCGGCCATCTCTGCCGCTGCTGCCTCATACAGTTTTGTCGAGATTGCATGCATTGACTGCTCAAGTTCGCTCATCTTCGCCTGGATTGCAGCCTCGTCAATTTCCTCCAATGGGACTGGGTTCTCGTCTTTGACAATCAGAGACTCTAGTTCGTCCAGTTTCTCCAGGACTGGCTTGGTGTCTTCCTCGGAGAGTTTCTCCTCGTTCTCGTCAATCATCTTTCTAGTCTGATAGACAACGCTGTCTGCAGAATTACGCATCTCTACCTTGGCCTTTCTCCTCTTGTCATCCTCAGCGAACTTCTCAGCATCCTCAATTTTCTGTCTAATCTCTTCCTCCGAAAGAGAGGTCTGACTCTCAATCTTAATCGATTGCTCTGACCCTGTTCCTAGATCCTTCGCAGATACGTTGACGATCCCATTTGCATCAATATCGAATGTTACCTCAATCTGAGGGATTCCTCTTGGTGCGGCTGGAATTCCCATCAGATGGAAACGTCCCAAGGTGATGTTATCTTTTGCAAACTCCCTCTCACCTTGCAAAACGTGAACCTCCACAGCAGGCTGGTTATCTGCTGCGGTAGAGAAAGTCTCCGATCTTCTAGAGGGGATTGTGGTATTTCTCTCGATCATTGTAGTAGTAACTCCCCCCAGAGTCTCAATGCCCAGAGTCAGAGGGGTAACATCCAGCAGTAGGACATCGGTCACTCCTTCATCGCCAACTATGATTCCGGCTTGAAGAGCAGCCCCCATCGCCACTGCCTCATCGGGGTTTATCCCCTTGAAAGGAGCCTTTCCAACCTCTTTCTCGATGGCCTGCTGAACAGCTGGAGTCCTAGTGGAGCCACCGACTAGCAAGACCTTGTCCACATTGCCCTTCTTGATTCCTGCATCCTTCATTGCCTGACGGGTTGGGGACATTGTCCTCTCGACAAGAGATGATGTGAGCTTCTCGAACTTGGAGCGAGAGAGGGACATATCGAGATGCTCTGGCTGTCCGTCGATCATCGTGATAAATGGCAAATTTATCTGGGTCGATGGAGTTGCTGATAGTTCGATTTTGGCCTTCTCAGCCGCTTCTCTTATCCTACTCATTGCCTGAAGGTCCTTCTCTAGTTCTATTCCTGTGGACTTCTTGAACTCGGAGACTATCCAATCCATAACTGCCTCATCGAAATCGTCTCCCCCAAGTCTATTGTCGCCACTTGTTGCCTTGACCTCAATCTGTGGTTGACCATCGACCTGGTATATCTCGAGAATGGACACATCAAAGGTCCCACCACCCAAATCGTATACCAGCACGGTCTGATCCTCCTCTTTGTCGACACCATAAGCAAGTGCAGCAGCGGTCGGCTCGTTGATGATACGAAGAACCTCGAGACCTGCGATTCTACCTGCGTCCTTGGTAGCCTTCCTTTGTGAGTCGGAAAAGTAGGCAGGACAGGTAACCACTGCCTGCTTGACCTCAGTTCCTAGGTACTCCTCCGCATCTGCCTTAAGCTTCTGCAAAACGAATGCCGATATCTCCTGGGGAGAATATTTGTCCTCATCGATTTCTTGCACCCAATCGGTGCCCATCTCCCTCTTTACGGAAATGATGGTCCTCTCTGAGTTGGTCACGGCCTGCCTCTTAGCGGTAACCCCTACCAATCTCTCGCCTTCCTTCGTGAAGGCGACGACGCTGGGCGTAGTCCTGGAGCCCTCCGAATTTGGAATGACTACCGCCTTCCCGCCTTCTATCGTTGCGACGCAACTGTTTGTCGTTCCAAGGTCAATTCCAATTACTGCAGATCCCATTTCTATTTCTCCTGATTTTTCCAAACTACTTCAGTTCGAATGTCATGTCAAGGATGCCGTTGTTTATCTCCCACTGGAAATCTCCAGAGGAAGCGTGCGGAAGAACGAAAGTCCTGAATGGTCTAATCTGGTTCTTCCTGAGCAACTGTAACACCTCGCCTCCACCAGTTAGGCTAAGTTCGAGGTTTTCCTGATTGATATCTTCGTTCCTCGAAACATCGATAGTGACGTACATCTTGTTTTCTTTGATATAGACGTCTTCTGAGGGTATAGAGTGGTCATCAGTTGAATTAGAATTTTCATCGACGTCAACTCTGACCTCTGAAACGGACGGTTTGATGTGGATGTCGACCCCCATCTTCTTCAGAAATTCTCCAAGACCTTGGGGTCCGCTAAGCATGGACTCGAAGTTCTTCATGAACTCCTCTGGGTCAGAATCTACTCCAAGTTTAACCTCATTCATAGAGACTTTCTTAGGGTCAATTCCCATCTCTTCAAACTGGCTTCTAACCTGCTTAATCAGAGACTTCAGCATGTCCATGTCTACTGGCATGCCCATTTGCTCAAACATGCGAGCCATTTCCTCCATGGCTTGATCGTCAAAATCATCCCAATTTTCGTCTGTCATTTTATCACTAGTTAACCTTGAGTTGTATAGTGGGATGGAGGAGGGGTATTTGAATCAAACGGGAGAGACTTGACTAAATCTGGACTATTACATGATGAGCGTATTGAAAACGGGGGCTTCAGTGGGCTATTCCGCCATGGTAGAGTCAGATCAAGATTTAGCTCTTGAGGACACCGACAGAATCCATGGAAGGACGGCTCTAGTGAACAATGTCAGAGCCGCTTCATCTTTAGCCAGCGCAATTCGATCCACCCTAGGCCCCAAAGGCCTGGACAAGATGCTTGTAGATGGCGATGGTTCTGCTTTAGTGACAAACGATGGCGTAACTGTACTGGAGACAGCAAACGTTGAGCACCCCACGGCTAGGATGCTGATTGATGCTTCTTCGTCTCAGGATCGATCTGCAAGGGATGGGACTACCACGACTGTTCTATTGATTTCTGAGATGCTGCAGAACGCCCTAGAACTGGTAAGAATGGGAGTTCACCCATCGATTATTGTCAATGGATACTCCTTAGCACTAGAGGAGTCAATTTCTGAGATATCCAAGGTTTCTAAGGAATCCGACGAGCGGCAGAAATCTCAAGTTGTTCGGACATCCCTGCAAGGAAAGGGAGATGCTTCGTTGTGCGAGCTTTTAGCGAAGTTAGCAATTGAGGCTGCGAATTCCCTTATTGGCATAGGAGATGGGGATGACAGTGAAAGGATGCTGGTTAAACGACTTCAAATCAAGAAAGGAGGAGTTATGGATAGTTCTTTGGAAAGGGGTCTGATGTTGCTTAAATCCAGGGTGGATGTAGTTACTAGGGCAAATTCTGAGGGAGGGACGATAGCGATAATCGATGGGGGTCTCGAGAAACCGAAATTAGAAATCAATGCATCAATCGAAATAAGCAACCCCGGTACTCTCCAGGATTTCCACAGCAGATCTCAACAGAACATGCGCAAGCAAGTGGAGCATCTGAAGTCATTGGGAGTTGATTTGCTGGTGGTAAGAGATGGGATTGATGATGAGGCAATTCCTATGCTGACCGATTCGGGGATAACTGCATACAGGAGGTTTGAGAGGGAGGATATGGACCTACTTTGCAGAATTACCGGTTCTAGGCCAATAAGAAAGGCAGATGATTTGAGCAAAGCGGATCTGGGGAGTTACTCGAAGAGGTCCGAAGAGAGAATTGCCGAGGTAAAGCACACTCTTATCGAGGGCGAAGGTGGAGGAATGACTCTGGTAGTCAGAGGCTCTACCCCAGAGGTTCGAGAGGAGGCCATCAGGATCTTCGATGATGCGATTGGAGTTGCCCACCGTCTCAACAGTAGACCGAATGTCTTACCGGGCGGTGGAGCAATTCAGGCACACCTAGCAAGGCATCTGAGAGTATTCTCCCAGACCCAGTCGGGCAGAGAACAACTAGCAATAGAGGCGTATGCTTCAGCAATGGAGTCTATTCCAAGGATTCTGGCTGAGAATGCGGGAAGGGATCCGGTGGAAGTAATTCTCTCGCTATCTGCCGACCAAAAAGAGGGTGGAGCATGGGTTGGGTTAGATCTGCAAAGTGGTGAGAATTGCGACATGGAGGAAATTGGTGTTTTGGATACTGAATTCGTCGTTAAGAACGCTCTTTCCGGAGCAACGGAGGCCGCAATCAGCGTTCTTAGGATTGATGACGTACTTTGGGCTAGAACTGATCCGAGCACACCTGAATGGGAGGGTTCGGAGGACTAATCTCCGGATATTCCTCTGAGCATTTCATCAACCATCGAGTCGAGATCGAACTGAGGATTCCAGCCCCACTCCCTCTCAGCAACATTCCCATCTATCGAGTCAGGCCATGAGTCAGCGTACTCTTGTCTTTCGTCGGGAGCGAAATCACAGGTGAATCCATCGACCCTGTCCGAAATTGCATTTGCTAGTTCCCCGGCTGAGAAGGAAAGGCAAGGAATGTTGTAGCCAGCCCGTGATTCTCCAAGAGACTCATCGTCTGCACTCATAAGGGCCATAGTGGCTTCAATTGCATCTTCCATGTATAGCATGGGGAGCCTGGTATCTTCTCTTACGAAGCAATCGTAATGTCCCGATTCCAGAGCTGCATGGAAGATTTCCACTGCATAATCGGTGGTCCCTCCACCTGCGGGGGCCTTGTAGGAAATCAGTCCAGGATACCGGATTCCTCTTGTATCAACTCCGAATCTATTTCTGTATTCTCTGGCTAGAGCCTCGCCGGTCACCTTTGTCTCACCGTAGACTGTGGTAGGATTGAGAGATGCGTCCTGAGGGGCATTCTTTGGGGCATCAGGACCGAAAACTGCGATCGATGAAGGAGAGTAGACCCTCAGAGAGCATTCCTTCGCTGCCTCGAGAACTGAAATAGTACCCCCAACATTTACCCTCCTGCATTTCTCTGGATCCCTTTCCCCCGTTGCAGAGAGAAGTGCAGCAAGGTGGTATACTGTCCCTATCCCTTCCTGCTTGCAGATATTTGAGATTCCATCGGTGTCCATTACGTCAAGGGTAGTGAACGGCCCTCCTTCAATTGAAGGATGGCCATCTAATTCTCTGATATCAGAGGCGATTACTGTGTCGTTTCCGTGTATCTTCCTTAGGGCTTGGACAAGGTCAGTACCTATCTGTCCCAACGCCCCGGTAACAAGCACCTTGTCTCCGGGTGGTCCCGACATGTGTAGCCGTAATTCCGACGATACTTGAAATTAAAGAAGGTCGGAACAGGGACTTATGGGCCAATGTTGATAGGGGATGGGCGAGTGATTCAGACCCCGTTGATGAGATGAAGTATGTCGTCGTAACGGGTGGTGTCCTCTCA
>CAZPNT010000058.1:0-7625 GCA_964588055.1 uncultured Candidatus Poseidoniales archaeon
CCTGCTCTCATCGAATACGACTTGGAAGTTTGCAGGATCCGATCGGATAGGGGCGTTAAGATCTACATTATCAAACTCCATCATATCGTAGACAAGCAGTCTGAAATATCTCTCGTTGCCATCCCATTCGTTGTTGTTGAGAATCTCTTGTGTCCAACAGTTGTTTCGCGTGTAATCTCCTATCGCGGAGCAGTCTTGGCTCAGCCCTTGGTCCTTTGCAACTGCTAATTCCCATAGCATATTCGAGAAAGCCTCGTCATCAGCTACGAAAACAATGCTCCCAGTGACTTCCAATTCCCCCACTCCTGCTGAGAATGCCCCCCTCCCTTCATCCGTAACTTTGTCTAGGACCTTAATTCCAGGATAGTCGAACCTCATCATTAGCCTCAGATCGCCCGTGGCCGGGTTTGCGGGATTTGTAGGGTCCCCATCTCCCGCCCTGTCGATGAATGCAGACGGCGAAGCTGTACCTAGAGTCATTATTTTCCTATGATTGGGATCTTCTAGATCTCTGTCTGTGGGTTCGAACATCATTCCGGTGGGGCCTTTGTACATCACAGGAATTCTACAGTCGTTCAGGCCATCTGGATTCTGAATTTGGAATGCTGTACAACCCTGCATCAGTGCCCCCGGTGACATTTCCGCAATATCCTGATTCACTGGAGAAGCGCTCCAAACATTAGCCCAATCTATGAACTGCTGAGACTGTTGGGTGTAGACCCAATGCTGCTTGTCATCCAATAGGGGTGCGTCCATGTACCTAACTCCGAATAGAATGGCCAGATTGTGTGCTTGGGTATTGTCTGCTGCGACGATTACCTTGCCTCCTTTCTCAGTCACGAATCTGAATATCTCGTCCGCCTCAGTCTGATCGATCGGCTTTTCCGGAGCGATGATGGTCAGTAGTGTCCGATGCGGGTCTTTCCAATCATTGACCAGCATGGGAGTGGACATTGTGTTTGCAACATAGTACCCAGCATCCCTATTCTCAACATACTCTCCCTCGAAGCTCTCTCTCATGTCAGATAACTGCCCCAATCCATCGTTATCGTAAGCAGAGTAATTTGATGTCTTCCCGACAACGAAGAACATAGGCATCACTAGAAGCAAGATTGATGTAATTACCAAGGAATACAATACGTTCCTGTTGAATCGCGCCTCGCTGTCCATGTCTCCTGCCATGGTTTCTAATCCCCTTCCAGTTGGGCCGTAGGCCCAAGCAACATCCGTCCGACATTTAATTCACGGTTATATGTTGCTGAGCATAGTTCGCGAATTTTAGTTTGAGGAGACCTTTGTGTGGGAATTACCGCTCTAGTCTATTTGTGTATGCCAACGCCGAAAGTAGTCCGAACAGGATTACTCCTAATCCCGGGGCTGGAAGATTGGACTCTATCGAATCTTCTGTATCGCCCACATCGTCATTCTGACCCCCGGAACCAGAGTCACTCGTTGGAGGGGGTTCTACGGTGACTCTTACTTCGTCCTCGTAGGCTCCAGCTGAACCATCCCTTTTCGATGTCACAGTTACTGTGATGTCACAGTGCCTCTTTGGGTGACTTTCCGAGGCAGTAACCCTGAGATCGGCATCCTTGGTCCTCCCAGCTTCTATGTTGCCACTAAGTAACGAATCCAGGCCATTGTCAGTTGTCAACAGGGGGCAATCATCCCTTACGTCTACTTCCGCTACACCGTCCTGCGCGTTTCCGTTATTTGTCACGGTCACAGTTAGTATGGTTTCTGAGCCTGCGTTCATGGGTCCGAATGGCTCAGAAATATCCACTGCTAGGTCAAATATCGAGGGTACCTCCAAGTCTCCTTCTCTGTTTTGGGAGGATGAGAGAGGGTCAGGCACGCCCTGCCTAGCGGTTATCGTTGCAGTTATCGAGAACTTCTCTTTCTTTTCGGCGTCTTGAGATAGTACGTCAATTCCGCTGATCTTCAGATCATATGTCTCGTTCTCGCCCGAAGCCACGGTTTCCTCCTCTGGCCCTTCATGACTTCCACCGAATGGGATACTGTACTCAAACTGCACAGTAATTTCCGTCAGTCCAGAATTTTCTAAGAAGAACTGAACATTTGCCGTTCCATCCTTGGACAAAACGAAAGGATTCGTCGAGTCCTCTCCCGGGTATTTGATTCCCAATTCCCATGAATCTAACTCCTGCCCGGAAGCGGGAGTCGATGCCGCCAGAGAAGCAGCAAGAATGACCCCAATCAGCAAAGAGCGCACTCTCGAACCCATTAACTCACCAGTAGCTTCCTGCATGCCCTTTTCGTTAATACCTTCACCATTTTCCTCCTGTAAGATGGAGAGAACCATGTGTTCTGGACTGGCTTAACCGCCTTTCTGATTGATTCTGCAAGACTCTCTACGGTCTCTGAACCACTCCAATTTTCTAAGGCATCTTCCGCTTCTTCAGAATGCAGGCTGGGAATAGACTCAAGGCCAGTTGTGGCAACTCTTAGACTCGAAGGACCATTACTTGAGTCACCCTTCCAGAGGACTGCAACACCAGCTTCAGGGAAGTCCCAAGACTCTCTCTGACTCAACTTCTGATAGTCCCCCTCCCACTCTCCCGAATCCTCTGGTAGAGTTATGTGAGTCACCATTTCTCCCGGTTCAAGCACGTTCCTAGTCATTCCGTCTAATTCGAAGAAATCACTTAGTGACATCGAGCGCTTGCCTTTCGATGAAGCTAGATGTATTTCCGCATCAAGGCACATTAGTACTGGTGCCAAATCGGCTTGGTAGGTTGCAACGCAAAGTGTGTTTTGGTTGGGAATTACTCTACAATCGGCTCCAGTATCGCAATCGCATTTGTGGCACCAGTCTATTGACTCTCTCCATGTTTCAGACTGATTGATCCAGTAGCACCTTGTGTCTAGGCAGATGTTCCCGCCAACAGTACCCGATCTTCTGATCATCACACTGGCAATTGAGTCTGCTGCTTTGGCTAGAACAGGGTGCGTAGAGGAATGCTCGGATAACTCCTTGATACTGACCATTGCGCCAATGTGGGTTCTGTTTATCTCTCGTAACTCGGGAATCGAGGATAGTGAGATCACATGGTCCTTTACATTGATGTGCCACTTGTAGTTAGGAAGTAGGTCGGTTCCTCCAGCAATCCAGTCGAACTCCTCACCAGATTCAGAAAGTTCTCGAGACATCATTAGCGCCTCGTCCAAGCTCTTTGGAGAAAGAACACGAAAGGGGGGCATCCTCATTCGGAACCCTCCGCATGTCGTCTTTCCAAATGCTTCCAAGCGCTACCTGCTAACCTAGGAGACTCTAGATATTCTTCTTCTGGCGTCACTCTTACTGACCACCTAGGGTCTACTTCATCGGGAGGTGTCGTTGGATCCAGTCCAAATAGAGCACCATTGTGATAATCTGGGCGATCCTCGTCCAGTCTTCTTTCCTTGTCCCTTATTCCATGCTGCTTGGCTCTGTTTTCTAGTACTTCTTGTAGTTCAGAATGTTGCAGAGCAGGGCTGACAAGGTCATTCGGATCCGACACTCCTTCTTCCCTACAACGCTTCTCGATCATTTTGTGCACCTTCTCAGGAGACATTGGTAGCTCAGATGTTCTGATTCCTATTGCATCATAGACAGCGTTACAGACGGAGGGAAGGATAGGAAGCAGAGGCCCCTCTCCAGCCTCCTTGGCTCCAAATGGACCTTCAGGATCGTTTGACTCTACTATGATCGGAATTACTTCCGGCATCTCGTGAATGCTAGGAATCTTGTAATCTAGAAGGTCCGGATTCATCAGATTCCCACTCCTTCCGTATCGCATTTCTTCAGAAAGAACCTGCCCCATCCCCATGTGACAAGAGCCGATAATTTGCCCCTTTACTGCTAGGGGATTCAGGGCCTTTCCACAGTCGTGAGCAGCCCAAACTTTGTCTACCTTAATTTGACCTGTCTCCACATCGACTGAAACCTCTGTTACATATGCAGAGAAAGAGTATGCTGGAGCTAGCCCAGCTGCGGCCCCCTTGTGCATCTTCCCCATCGGAGGAGTCCTGTATGCTCCAGAGGCAACTAATGCCCCCCTATCCTCTTGTGATTTGTGCAGGGCTTCTAGATACGACACCCCGACTGCCGGATCACTCTTGAGGAAAATCCTCCTGTCACCAATTACCAGCCCACCTTTATCACAACCCGTTATTTCTGCAGTAGCATCTAGGAGCTCCTCTCGGATTTGCATGGCCGCTGAAATCGCTGCATTTGCATTCATGAAAGTAACTCTGGATGAATAGGAACCCAAGTCGACAGGGGCTGTATCGGAATCTCTGGACTTAACTCTGATCATATCCAGGGGAAGTCCCAGAACCTCTGCTACAGATTGGGCTACAACTGTGTCAGAACCTTGCCCTATGTCTGCAGCTCCTGTGTGGATCGTGACCCCTCCATCCATGTCGACCTTCAGATGAACGGTAGCATGAGGGAACTTGTTCGGGTCCCAGTGGATAGGTAATCCACTTCCTGAAATGAAGAAGCCACAACCAATACCGATTCCCTTACCCAAAGGAAGATTGCGAAATTTCTCGTTCCATCCGCTTTCTTCTTTGACCCTCTCCAAGCACTCCCTCATTCCTATGCTGGTTACTCTGAATCCGGTAATTGTTGCAGAGTAGGGGGGAAGCAGATTTGCCAGACGCAATGTTATCGGATCAACACTAAGCTTCTCAGCTAAGTCATCCAACCCCACTTCCACTGCGCATCTCGAGTTAACTGCGCCATGCCCTCTCATAGCTCCGCTAGCAGGTTTATTCGTCCAAACTCTCGCTCCTGTGTAATGGAAAGCTCCAATTTCGTATGGGGCTGTATGCAGAACTCCGTTGTAATAGGTTGTAACATGCCCGAAAGAGGCGAATGCACCCCCATCGATTAGGGCATCAGTCTCGATTCCGCAAATTCTTCCTTGTTCGTCAGCATGTAGGTTCATCTCTATTCGAGAAGGGTGCCGTCCCCTGTTAACCCAGTAAACCTCCTCCCTATCGAAAGTTATTCGAACAGGTTTCCCAGATTTTCTTGCTAGTATTGCTGCACACATTTCATGTGGGAAAGGATCCGATTTTCCCCCGAAACCTCCACCGACAAATGTTCTATGTACATTGATTTGATGCATCGGGATCTCCAATACATCAGCTAGTGCTCTATGTACGTAGTGTGGCACTTGCTGTGGGGTATACAGTGTCAGCCTCCCAGAAGGGTCCCAATGGGCTACTACTGCATGTGGTTCAGTAAAAGCGTGGTTTACTCCAGCAAAGATCCAGTTCTTTTTGTGGCTAGCAACAGAAGTTTCTGCCATTCCCCCTATATCTCCAAATTCCTGGAACACCCTCTTCTGAACGTTCGAATCTCCGATGTGATAGGCCCCTCTGTCATGTATTGGGTCTTCACTATTATCGAGTCCTTTTCGCATGTCATGTATGGGATCAATTAATTCGTACTCTACTTCGATTAGCCTCTCAGCCTCTCTAGCCGTCGACTCGTCTACTGCAGCCACACATGCAACAAGATCTCCTGCATGCCGAACCTTTTCGACGGCCATTGCATGCTCATCCTTTGTGACGGGAAGCACCCCGAATCGATTCTTCGCGTCTTCACCTGTCGCTACCGCGACAACTCCTGGTAACTCAAGAGCTTTTGAGCAATCAATCGACAGAACTCTGGCATAGTGATGTGGAGAGCGAACTATACGCCCAATCACCTCTCCTGGAAGTCTGACGTCGTCCCCGTAATGCGCTTGCCCTGTAACCTTCCAAGAACTGTCCACCAGAGCCGTTGACTTCCCAATTACTCTGCCGCTAACCAATTCATCATGCCTATGAGGGCCCCAGGGTTGGGACAGCTCTCCCCCTTGGGATTCAGGTATCATCTCAGAGTTTGTGGGTTCTGAGAATTTTCGCCTGCCTCCAGAGCCAGGTCTCGAAAATGGCAGCTTTCCCGGCTGTTGCCTATATCCAACTATCTCCTTGGGGTCTTCCTCTTTCTCAGACATTCTAATTCTCACCAAATCCTGGATGAGGGTCACTCTTTGGAAGGGTAGAGTCTTCAATTGAATCTCCCGAAACTAGGATGCCCGAGGCAGCTTTGACAGAGTCAACAATTTGCTGGAATCCAGTGCAACGACATAGGTTCCCCTCAATTGCATTTTTTATCTCCTGATCATTGGGATCGGGATTTTCAGATAGCAATGCCGAAATCACCACTAAGAAACCTGGTGTGCAGAATCCGCATTGACTTCCACCGCATTCTGCGAAGGTCTGCTGTATTGGGTGGAGGTGGTGCCCATCAGACAGTCCTTCCACAGTAGTGATTTTGGTTTGGTCCGTGTCAACGGCAAGAGTCAGGCAAGACAATCTCGGCTCTCCATCAATTAATACAGAACAGCATCCACAGGTCCCCATATCGCATCCACGTTTGGTCCCAAGACTACCTACTCTGTCCCTTAGCACGTCAAGAAGAATTGCGTTGCTCTCGACGAAAATGGAAATTTCTTCCCCATTCACCTTTGCATTCCACTCTACCTCATCGGAAGGAGGCAGCATAGGTAGCCGGAACTGCACCACATTACGACCAAACGAGCCCATCCTTTGAGCATTCGGTTCCTAAACAAATACTATTTGAAATCCCTGACCACCTTTTTCAGAACTTCGCACTCAGCTCTTTTCAGGTGCTCGCCTGTAGTGCTTCTGGCAATTCCCAGCTCATCAGCAAGTTGCTTCAGAGTCACTTCCGAACCATCCTCGTAGTAACCCCTGTTGACGGCAAGTTCTAGCACTTCTCTCTGCTTTTCAGTCAGGAAATCGAACTCCTTCGATGTTCCGTTCTTTATCGTCTGTACACTGATTGTATCCGGGGGCATTACTTCCCTGACTAACTCCAAGAAACTTCGTATAGAGCTTGAAATTCCAAAGATTCTGAACTCCAAACCGTTTTTCGAGTCTATGCCATATGGTGGATAAACATAGATGTTTGAAAGCTCTAATGCGGAAATCGCCAAAGGGTGAGTACAACGAATGCTAACCAGTACGCCTTCTTCATCTTCTTCGTGTTTTTCCAGAACTTCAAAACTCTCCAATTCAGAAATCTCAGAAAGACCTCTTCCTTCGTTGATTCTCAACTCCACAAGTTGTGTCACCCCTCCTAAATCCATAGATAGGTGACCTAGAACCTCAATCCTTTGACAAATCTCCATCAACTTGTCAATCTGATCAATCCCACTAAGTGAGGAAACCTTCCATCTTAGCAGTACTTTCCTCATAATGGTGAAACCTCTTTTTGCTATATAGATGAGACCCTAGTTCCAATAATCCTCTCAAATTTGATGCTTAGGTAGGCATGTACTTCCTTTCCAGTGATAGGATTTCCGCGCAAACAGCAATTGCAATCTCTTCTGGGCTGTCTGCCCCTATATCTAGCCCTATAGGGCACCTCACAGAGTCAATCAGGCCCCTTTCGACTCCACTTTCGATTGCTGTTTTTTCGAAAGCGGACCATTTCTTCTTCGATCCTATAGCTCCAATGCGCGGCCTCCCTTCTTTTTCGATAACCCCCAGTAAACCAATTAGCAATTCTTCATCAACCGACCAATCATGACTCAATAGAA
>CAZPNT010000059.1:0-7621 GCA_964588055.1 uncultured Candidatus Poseidoniales archaeon
GGGCTTCCTGCGAGAAATGCCATGCCACTTCGCCATGCGTCCCGCCGACCTACCAGCCTTATTTCAAACGATTGGAGTCAGAATCGACTAATTCCATAGCTCACCGAGGTCGGTGGCGGCTGACTCTATCTCATTAATCAGCTCCGAGTATTCCCTAGCAACAGGAAATTGAGGGAACTCCTCGATGACGTTGTCAGGAGGTTTGAACAGAATCCCCGCACTAGCAGCCGATAGCATCGAAGTGTCATTGTAAGAGTCACCAGCTGCGATGACTTGGAAATTCATCTCAATCAGGGACTCTACTGTCTTCCGCTTATGATCCTCGCATCTTATGTTCCAGTCCTCTATTCTCCCGCTATCGTCAATCGATAGTGTGTGGCATAAGAGAGTGGGGTTTCCCAACTTTTCCATCATCGGCTTTGCGAACTGGGAGAAAGTGTCGGATAGAATTATCGTAGGCCATCTAGACTCTAGCGAATTGAGGAATTCGATTGCTCCGTCCATTGGTTCCATCGAGCCAATAGTGGAGGTTATGTCGTCAATCTTGATATCGTTCTGATCCAGTATTCCAAGCCTGTAGCTCATCAGACGATCGTAGTCAGGCTCTTCCCTAGTCGTTCTAGTTAGGGCATTTATGCCCGTTCTCTCCGCGACGTTGATCCAAATCTCCGGTATCAGCACTCCCTCAAGGTCTAGGCAGACCGCAAGCATCGCACTTCGCTGCGGGCGCTGCGCTTCAAGTGTGCGCTCTCGGCATGTTCTTGCGTCTGCCTGCATACGGACAATCGTGGTGGACAAGAGGCTCAGGAGGAGGACCCCAGTCAGGCTGAAGCAGATTCGTGGGGTTGCAGAGGAAATCGGAAATTGGCTGGGTGAAGAAGTAGATTTGACCGGATTCCTAGAGCAGGCCCACTATCAAGAGACAGACATCATACTAGTGGATAGGGTCCCTCTTGCTATGCGAATAGAGGTGGCGGGCGAAATGGGCTGGTACCCTACTCTTCGGGGAATTTCAGCATGGAACGTCGAGAGATCTTGGGTTGCAGTGGACGAGGGGGCGATTCCATTCCTCAGAAACGGAGCTGACTGCATGGGTGCAGGAATTCACATCGCAGACCCATCGCTAGAGGAGGGGGACTACGTGTGGATCAGGGACCAGGAGACTGGAGAACCAATTGCCGCTGGCACTGCAATTGTAGACGGGGAAGAGATGATGGCCATGACCAAGGGAAAGGCAATCTCCACCATCCACTGGGTCGGCGACGATCTGTGGGAGCTTGAAGTCTGAGTGGTCAGCATTCATTTGCAATGAGTCGCACGACAAAACATGAGAAAGCTCTGGGCGCTTCTACTAGTCTGTGCTATTTCTCTACCGGTAAGCGCTTCCCAAGGGGGAGTGAACGAGTCTATTTCTCTTGATGGTACTGGCATCAAGACGCTAGATTACGACGAGGTGATGCGAACAAACAACGAAAGCTCTGATTTCGGTGTAATTCTCCAGATGGAGGATGGCTCAAACATCTCCAACATCAGATGGGTGACCCAAGTTTGCATCAACACTGGAGTCTGCTACCCTCCTGAGGAGAGTCAGATGAATCGAGACTCTGACGGCTTATTCGAGTCACATCTCGATACCGAGTCCGGGTACTCGTACATCAACTGGAAATTCATCATTGAGATGGAGAACGGATCTGAGTCCCATGTCCCGGATGTTGGCTTCGGTTGGAGAGTCTGGTCCGACTGCTGGTTCGATAATGGGACATGGGGTGGTTCCGAGACCTCCTGCAAGGGGGGAGATAGCGCTCTATCAGGGTTCACTATTCCATTGGCTATGGCATCGACGGCTATGGCAGCCTTGATGACGAGGCGCTACTGAGCCTATCCATGGGCGATGGCGATGTGGAGCCCGGGTTCGTCCCCCTCGAACACTCGGAGATGGAAGAGTCTGAGATGCTTCGAAGAGCGAATTCGTTCTACGACCAAATGGACTCAAGGAGAACGACGCGTCACTTCTCCGAAAGGGAGGTCCCTCGGGAGTTGATCGAGCTGGCCATCAAGACGGCGAGCACAGCGCCGTCAGGCGCGCATCTTCAGCCATGGACATTCGTGGCGATTTCGAACAGGGGCCTGAAGTCAAGGATTAGGGAAGCGGCGGAAGAGGAGGAGAGGAAATTCTACCAAGAGAGGATTCCAGATGAGTGGGAGGAAGTACTAGCTCCTCTAGGTACAGACCATGTCAAGAGTCACATCACAGATGCACCTTGGGTTGTGGTGCTTTTCAGGCACTCAAAGAGGCAAAGGAAGGGGAAGATGGCCCCCACATACTACTCCCAAGAGTCATGTGGCATAGCGGCTGGCCTGTTCATCTCCGCCATTCACAATATGGGCCTGGCAACCCTACCACACACTCCTTCACCCATGGGATTCCTGAGGGATATCCTCGGGAGGCCGGATCACGAGCATGCGATGCTTCTCCTGCCAGTGGGATACCCCGCAGAGGATGCAAGAGTGCCTGACTTGCTAAGGAAGGAGCTTGACGAGGTCTCAGAATTCCGGGATTGATTAAGTATCTCAGAGAATCTGGGAATCCCATGAAGAGTACCAGAAAGAACGCCTTGGCGATTCTACTAGCCCTACTGATGACTGTCTCAGCCCTAGCGGGTTGCTCAGGGACAGATGAAACAAAAGATATTGATGATCCAGTGGAACTGGAGGAATGGAATGTTTTCCTAGTCCAGATGTCCTCTGATCTCCCTAACTGCGACTCTGCTACAGACGGAAGGCTGTACTACGTACAGAACCAGGCAGGTTTCCAGGCTTGCTCCAGTGGTTCCTGGGTTTCAATAGACCTGACCGGCGCAGAGGGGGCTCAGGGTCCGACTGGTCCAGATGGGGCACAGGGATCAGAAGGGAAGGAAGGGCCACAGGGACCGGTAGGACCTGCTGGATCAGATGGGGAACAGGGGCCAGCGGGTCCACCTGGGCTGGATGGGACCTCTTTCACCATCATAGGCACCGTGGAAGAGACCACCGATCTAGGAGAAGTGTACATCGGTGACACGGGTGATGCTTTCATGGTAAACGAAACTGTGCACATTCACGTATGGAGCGGATCCGAGTGGATCGATCTCGGGAACATTTCCGGCCCCCAAGGTGCTGCAGGACCACAAGGGCCCCCGGGTGCAGACGGTGAGGACGGGTCGACTGGTGGTCCTGGACCCAGCGGGCAACAGGGGGTTCCCGGTGCGGACGGCGAGGACGGTTCAATGCCTGTTGTCATGGAGATGTCCGTCACCGTTTCGAGCATGGATTTCTACATCGATTCCATTCAGCAGGCAGACGTGACGCTGTACAGGGGGTTTACCTACACCTTTGACCAATCGGCATCCAGCAACTCACCACATCCGTTCCGTCTCTCTGAAACTAGTGACGGGACCCATGGAGGAGGGAGCGAATACACTGATGGAGTTACGTATACAGGTAGCCAGGGATCCAATGGCCTACTGACATTCACTGTTCCATTGGACGCTCCAGATACTCTGTACTACTTCTGTCAGAACCACGGTAGCATGGGTGGAGAAATAACAATTCAGTCCCTAGGCAGCGTTTCCTGATCCCTTGCTTTCTTCTGGTGGGAAGACGAAGACCAGTGCTATTCCAGAGCCGACAATCAGTGCACCGCCCAGCCAATCTGCTAGAGCAAGTGATTCGTCGAAAAGGGCGAATCCGTAGAAGGTGGCAACGACCACGGTAAGGTACGAAAAGGCACTGACCCAAGCAGCATTTGCCTTGTGGTATGCCATAGTAATCCCAACCTGACCGCCTCCGGCACCAATCCCAATCCCTACTAGAGCCGCAAGGGTGCTTGAGTCTAGTTCCGAGACATGCGGTGCAGACTGGATTATGCTTCCGACCACGGAAAAGGCCGCGAACCAGAATATCACGGTCGCAGGAGAGTCTGTCTTCCTTAGTTCCCTCACGTACATGTATGCCAGCGCTGCGAAAAACCCGGATCCTAAGGCAAGGAGAGCGTTTGGATCAACTGTGCCTACCTCAGGAGAGACGATCAGAACGATGCCAGCGAATGCGGTCAAAACAAGAGTTGCCACTGATGTAGACACCCTCTCAGCGAGTATCCTTCCCGAAAGGAGAGCAACGAAGAGGGGCCCAGTATACTGTAGAGTTACTGCCTGGCCGATTGGGATTCTGCCAAGCGCAGTGAAGTACAGGATCATGGCAATTAGTCCTACAGAGCACCTTAGTACCATGGTCCTGGTATCGTTTACCTTCAGGCTTATTCCTCTAGAAGCCGCGAATGCTGCTACTGCGAATGCGATTACTGCAGACCTTACCATGATTATCATCCATACATCAGTATGGTCGCTAGTCCACTTGACCAGTGCATTCATTGTCCCGAAACAGAAGCTTCCGAAAATCATCCAGACTACTGCTGCCTTTGGGGAGTCAGGCATCTCTTCCTCTGTGACGAAAGAAGAGAGGTCGGGACTCTCTGTTCTGGAGTATATCTCATCCAGACCCCTTCCCAGTCCACCCTTCGCCATTTTTCACAGACCCCAACGTCGTTGAAGCTCTGTTGCTATATCCTGGTAATCCTTACCACCAGGGCTTGAAGGATCGTGGAGGTGAATCGGCACTCCGTGGCTTGGTGCCTCGGCAAGCCTCACGTTCCTTCTTATCGCAGGTCTGACTACCAAGTCAGGGAAGTTATCCAGGACCTCTCCTGCAACTTGCTTGTTTAGAAGTGTCTGCGAGTGCATCGTCAATAGCACGCCGTCCACCCCCAATCTATCATTAAGCAGACTCCGGACCTCTCTGATAGTCCCGGCTAGGAGGGCGAGTCCCTCCAGAGCGAAGTATTCGGTCTGAACCGGTACTAGGATTCCATCCGAGGCAACCAAGGCATTGATTGTAACCAGACCCAGTGAGGGAGGGGTGTCGATTAGTACAAGGTCGTAGTGTGCTAGGAGGGGTTCCAGTGCCTCCTTCATTCTCCTCTCCCTTCCAAGTTGCCTCATCATCTCCTGCTCTAGACCGATAAGGCTCCTGTCACCCACAATGATGTGTAGGTTCTCCACGGCTGTTGCATGCCTAGAGTCTACTGCTGTCTCTGGACTGAGGATTAGGTCCCTAGTGGTGTTCTTGACCCTGCTCTTGTCCACTCCTAGGCCTGTTGCGCAATTCCCCTGTGAGTCTGAGTCAATAACTAGGACTCGCAACCCCCTAAGAGCGATCTGAGATGCGATGTTGATCACTGAGGTGGTCTTCCCCACCCCTCCCTTTTGATTTATCACAGTCACGACCCGGGCCCTCCCTTGAGGAGTGGGGAGAGAAGTTGGTAGTTCCATTGGACTACTGGCACCAGGAAAACTTACTTCCTCTACGGAATCGAGGGGTTGCGCGAGGGTTTCGTCTTCTTCTTCCAAAAACTCGACGTCGATAATCAGAGGAGCGTCCCCGACTTCCGGAAGCCTTTCTTCGCCGTGCTTCGAAGCCATCTATGACAACGGCAGTCAACGCTGTGTTGAATATGACGCTTGCCAGAGGTGCGCGATGGTGGTTTTTCTCACTCACTTGGACTGTCGATGAGCCACCAAATCACCATCTCTCCAGTCTCAGAGTCCATTGCCAAATCAACAGACATGTCACGGCCGTCTTCTTGCCACTCCCTAGCTGCGGTCATTGTCACCTTTCCATCTCCCAAGTCACCGGGGAGGAGGCTCAGTACCTCATTGTCCTCAGTTACAGATAGTCTGTAACCCACCTGGGCTTCGAGGTTCCAAGAGTCTCCCGACTGGATGTACGGAGAAAGGTCAGGATACCGCTCAGAGTCCAGGATCCTCTGTTCAAGTAGCGAGAGAGTCTGAGTGCTGGGAATTGAGTCCCGGTTCCAAGACACTTCGCCCCTATCGTTTGAGCCGGTTGAAATCATGTCACAGCCATCTGATGATCTCTGAAGAACTAGCCAACCGGATTCGTCGTCCTCGTCAACCCAAGACATGTTCCACTCTGGTTCTGATATGGGCCTGGACCAAGAGGCCCTCCAGATGTAGCCTCCCGATTCTATTGCTAAGGTTGCCTGCGAGTCCGGATATCTAGATTTGAGGCAAGCTACTGCCTCCTCAATATCGAACTGTCTGATTTCAGACTCGTCCCACATGGAGTCAACCCAGTTTCTTTTGGTTGATGTGCCTGGTCTGTCCTCTCCATCTGTTGGGCTTCCAAGGTAGTTCCTCTCCCAATCGATTCCACTGCTTCCAGTGGATGAAGAGATTCTGGATAACGTCATGCTGATCGAGAGTGTACCTTCTGGCAGGAGTTCATCTGAAAGAGTGCTGACTAGGAAGTCACAATCATTTGTCTGGAGATCCTTGTCCAGTCTTATGTCCGCGACCTGCTTGACCGGCCAAGGGCTACCATCCTGCAAGTGAAGTAGGATCGTAGCATGACCGTAGCATCTTCCGATTTCCTCGTGATCCAGGTAAACTGGATATACCAGCCCATGGGTATCGTCCCTGAACTCCTTCTTCACCTCCCAGTTCCAGTCGGAGTTCCAACCAAGGTCCGGGTCCGAGGATCTCGCTCCCTCTTTGATCACTGCCTCTCCAAAGAAGTCGTGGAGCTCTATTGGAGTAAGCGGGAAAGAAAGAGTGGGCAATAGGGCTCCCAGGCCTCCGAGTCCCTCGGAGTCGTAAGTCACGGTCCTGGCATTCGTTGTTACTGAGTCTACATCACTGAACGAGATAGATGTGTCAGTCCTCTTTACCTCGGTCTTCTCCAGCTCCACCCAACTGGTTGAGTCCATTGTCAGGTCGTTTCCAGACATTACCCATCGAATGTTGCCACAGTCTGTGTTTGCGTCGTCCCTCCATGTTCTGCCCTCAAAATCAACTTCTAGGTCCAGGCTTATGCCCTTCTGTGCCGCTAGGAATCCCGTCCTTCCCAGACTATCTGTGGTTTCTACGGCTCCGTAGTTGGGCCCGTCAGTTACAGAGACGAAGCCGGTCCCATCCATATCCATCGATACCTCCCCACAGGCTGGTTCCAGTATCCCTCCAGTCGAGTCTCTTACTAGGGTCAACATTTCCTCCCCTTCTATACTGATCCTTGAGTCGATTACCTGGAAGTCCATCCTATCCCCGTACCTCAACTCTGCTACTTCGAAGCCTGAACTACGTTGGAGGAAAACGGTAGCTGCGGCTCCAACTAGTATAGTGACTACAATCACCGCTGCTAGTGCCTTCCATCTTTCTCCCAATGAAGACATGGTAGGCATCGAAATGACCAATGATGGTTGGTCATCCTCCGCAACTATCACTGGTTCCGGGTCTTTGGGGATCTGCTTCGATTCTATTGGCAAGACCTCTGCTTCTACTACCTCGGCCTCTACTACATTCTCGATTTTGGAGAGGGCATCATCGACCCTTTCCCTTGTATCAGAGGATTCTTCTTCCAAGATTAGAGCGTCCTCTTCATGCCACGACTCGTCCTCTCCCGATGTGTCATCGGGCTCCTCAATTACTCCTGCGTCCTCCAGTATCCGGTCCACCAATTCCGACTTCTTCCCCGAAACTAGTAGTCCCCTCTTCTTGCAGATTTCTCT
>CAZPNT010000060.1:0-7559 GCA_964588055.1 uncultured Candidatus Poseidoniales archaeon
CGTGGAGAATCCTACGTCCATGAACTGCAGGGCGGTCTCTCCGCAGTACTTGATGTGCCCCTTCTGGAACTTCTCGACTCTGTGCCTAGCACCCGTGATCTTACCGCTGAGGATGACGATGCAACCCCTTGCTCCTGCGTCCATGATGTTCTGTACGGTGCTGTGGCCAGCCCTTCGGAAGAACCATCCTCTCTCGAGTGAGCTGGCTAGCCTGCTTGCCATCACCTGTGCGTTGGTTCTGGATTCCTCGATCTCCTCTACTTCTAGCTGGGGGTTATCTAGATCGAAGTCTTCCTGAAGTCGGCGCTGCAGATCGTGGATCACCTTGCCCCTCCTGCCGATTACCCTACCGACCTGCTCTGCCCGAAGGGTAACCTTGGTCCCCTCTGGGGTCCTGTTGAAAGTGAGGCCTCCGAATCCTGCCCTCTCAGTCTCCTTGAGTAGGTACTCACGAACTAGTTGCCTGTCGACGTTCCGCCTGATCATCTTGTGAATGTTATTCTCCTTCATGCAATCACCTCAGAAGTCGTCGTCTCCCAAATCGTCTTCCTCGTCGCCGAAGTACTCCAAGAATAGCTCCAGGTTAACCTGGTAGTGGTTGCTTGGGGTTGCCCTCCCTCTTGCCCTGGGCCTCATGTTCGTGGCCACTTGCCCACGGTGGGCGGCGACGTGCGTGATCACCATGTCCTCGGCGTCGATGTCGTCGAATCTCTGCCTGGCGTTGTCCATGGCGCTGTTGATCAGCTTGATGAATTCCTTTGATGCCTTGTTTGGGAACTTTCCAGGGCCCATCTTGCCCTTTCGGTGGCCGGCCATTGTGTTCCCCCCTCTCCCCTTTCGGGATCGGCGCTGGTACGGGATTGCCCTCTTCTTGGCAACCACGTCCTCCAGGTAGTCCCTGGCGACCTCTGCGTTCATCCCCCTGATTGCCTTGGCGATGTGGTAGCAGTGCTTGTGGTGGCAGTCGAGGTTGACGGCCCTTGCTGTGACCAGGTTGGAGCCCTCGAGAAGCTGGGTGTATCCGCTCTGTGGCCTACCCTGTCTCCTGCTCATCATTCTCACCTCACTTTAGCGCCACGTGCTGGGAAGACCTGGTTGCACCCACACCAGGACCGGTGTGCGTTACAGACTTCCTAGTCTTGGCAAACTCGCCCAGAGAATGCCCGATCATTGGCGGGGTTATCTCCAGTTTGACGAACTTCTGTCCGTCGTGGACCCCTATCGTGGACCCTACCATCTCTGGGAGGACGTACATCCCCCTGCAGTGTGTCCTCACTGTCTTCCCGTTGCTGTTCCTCACTCTCACTAGGAGCTTCTGGCATTCCTCTGTCAGGCCCCTCCCTAGTGACCTCTTCACCCTGGAGGGCATAAGAGTCGCAATTGATAGTGCATCTGGATCGAAATCCTCGTCCTCTGGCTCGAAGCCGTTGCCCCATGGGTATAGTGGAATCTCCTTCAGCTCGTCGATAGTGTAGCCCCTCCACAGGAACTCCTTCTTTCTGCGCTCGGAAATCTTCGATCTCCTCTTCCTTGCCTGGCGCCTGGCCATCTTGGCCGACCTGAACACCTTCCTCTTCCTTGCCATGATATCTACTCCTTCTTCGACCGGCCTCTTCCGGTCCTTCTGGGCGCGATGTTTCCGACCTTCTGTCCTGGTGGTGCGTTCCTAGAAACTGAGTTCGGCCCGTGGACTGCTTGGTGGTTCCCACCACCGTGAGGGTGGTCTACTGGGTTCATTGCGACGCCGCTGACCGTTGGGTATTGCTTTCCTCTTGCCCTTGCCCTGTGGTGAGCAGCACCTGCCTTCAGGAGAGGCTTCTCGGTTCTTCCGTGCCCTCCGAGGACTCCGATGGTGGCCCTGCAGTTGGCAGGTAGGTCCTTCGAGCTCCCGCTTGGTAGTTGCACTCTCACGTAGTCTCCCATCCGAGTGTCGATCATCGCTGAGTTTCCGCCGGATTTGGCGATCTTTCCGCCATCGCCTGGCCTCAACTCCACGTTACAAATCTGAGTACCCTCCGGTATCTGTCCTAGGGTGGTTACGTTCCCGGGCCTTAGGGAGACCTTGTCCCCGAATGCCACGGTCTGCCCGACTGCTATGCCTTCTGGGGCACCTAGGTGTGCCACCTCACCATCATCGAACTTTACCTTGGCCAGTGGAGCGGTGTGAGCGGGGCTGTGGACGAGGTCCACGACCTCTGCTATCTCCCCGCTTACCCTAGGTAGCCTGTTGGCCGCGGGGAACCTGTGGCTCGATACGCGGTTCTTGGGGCTCGACCCCTTTCTCTGTGAACGTGTCCTCTTGCCCATACAATCACCCTCTAGAACGCTCCCAGCTTGAGCGCTGCCTCCTCTGCATCGTACTCGTCGGCGAGGCGGATGCTTGCGTGCTTGCCGGTTCTGTTGATTCTGACGTTGACCTTGGCGACCTTGACTTGGAGGAGGGTCTCTATTGCCTCCTTGATGTCCTTCTTGGTCGCCTCCCTTCTGACGATGAACTCGATCCTGTTGTTGTTCTCCATGTGGCCTCCCTCTGGGTCTGCTATCCTCCTGGCCTCCAGGGTCTTCTCCGTAATCCATGGCATGATAATCACGTCATATGGGTCCATCTTGAATCACTCCAGTGCCTCTATTGCCGACTTTGTCCAGACTGTCAGCCTGCCTATGTCCCCGCCAGGGGCAAGGTCCTCTGCGCACAGGTCCTTTGCTGTCACGACGTCTACACCCGGTAGGTTTCGAGCGCCCTTGTCGAGACCTCCTTTCTGTGCCACTACGAGAAGGATGCTCTTCGGGGTCCGGTACTTCCTCCCCCTCATTGTCCCCTTTCCGGCCCTGATTGTCCTGCCGCTCTTCGAGCGGTCTAGATCCTCTGAGAGTCCGAGACCCTCCATCATGGCAACGAACTTGCGGGTTGAGTACTGGTTGGGAATCGACTCGATGTCGTACTTCTCGTCGGATTTCCCTCTTGATTCGACGTAGTCGTCGATTATGATTGGGAACCTGAGTCCATCTTCGAACCTGTGCCCTCTCGAGGAGACGGTGTCTGAGTCGCATGACGCGGCAATTGCTGAGTTGCGAGCTATCCTCTTCTCCCTTGAGTTGATCTTCTGGGACCACTCCTTCTCGACCTTGGGCCCGTGCGCCCTCCTTCCACCCCTAGTGTGCGGGTTCTGGGCACCGGTCCTCTGTCCGGCCTTCCTCATGATCCTCGAGACTCCTCGGCCCTTGCCCCACCATTCTACGGAGTGCTTCATACCTGGTTGGGGGGCGCGCTTGCCGCTGTGTTCCCTGTGCCCGTATGACTGCCTCCTGTTTGCTCTGGATGCTAGGACCGCCGATCTGACCAAGTCCTCACGAATTTGTGATGTGAAGGCATCTGGGAGTTGTACTGCCTTGCCGTCCTTGGCCTCTACTGAGTAAGTCTCGGCCAGAAGACCAGCGTCCATCTCCTCTTGGATAACCGAGTTCACCAGATTGTATGCCTTTGTCTTCAAAATATCACACTCCCTGCTTGCTCGATGTACTGACGTATGTCACGTCCACTTCGCCTGGGATCTTCCTCGGGCGAGTTGGGTCTCTGAATCTGATTAGCCTCTTGGCTGGACCTGGTAGGCTTCCTTGGATGATCATGTATGGGTTCGTGACCTCTCCGTAGTTCAGGAAACCTCCTGCAGGGGTGATTTCCGACTCTTCTGGGTTGGAGATCCTGAGGATCTTCTTGTTCAGTTCGGTCCTCTTGTGGTATCCGACCTGTCCAGCCTGCCTGATTGTCTTCCTGACGTATCCGGTTCCGAAGTCGCCCATGTTACCTCCCTGGCGTCTCCTCTTGCTGTTCTTGTGGCTCAGGAGCTTTAGGCCGAACCTCTTGATCGAGCCTTGCCACCCCTTGCCCTTGGTCACGCCCACTACGTCGACCTCCTGGCCGACCTCGTACACGTCTTCGATTCCTATTTGTCCGCCGAGACGTTCTAGGGCCCAGTCCAGCTTGGCGTCTGTGTCGCCCCCAGTAAGTCCCATCTCCATGATTTCGGGAGTCTTAGAGGGGACGCTGCGTACCGAGTCTGGCTGAGTGCAAACGATAAGTCGGACTTCCGATAGATCCTGCTCCCTCAGAGAGTTAGCTGCTTCCTCTGATGGCTTCGATGACCTCTTTGGGATCCTTCCACCGCGCTTTGCTGGCTTCCTTCCCTGTTCCTCGTCCCTCTCACCGCGAGTCTGGTTTGCGAGGCGAGTGAACAGGTTTGATGGGGATTCTTCAGAAATGTCGGCCCAAACCTCGCCGGCTGTCTGCTTGCCGTAGGGAGTCATCCTGTAACCCCTAACTGCAAGTACGGTCATTGGAGGGGCCTCGACTACTGTTACAGCCTTCCTGACTTCCTGTCCTGCGGAGGTAGACTTTGGGTTCGTGTCCCTCATCAGGATGTGAGTCATTCCGGCCTTCCAGCCAGCGAAGCCCTGAACTCTTACTTCTGAAGCCTGGGTTTCGGGCCATGAGGTGATTCGAGGGTACTGCCTGATTGTCCTCTTTCTAGGGCCATAGCCCATGCTACCTCGGCGGGGCTTGGATCGGTCTGCCATTGCATTTCCTCCTAAATTACCGATTTTGGCCGCAAGCGGCCAATCCCGGGCCTACCACGTACTGGAGGCACCGTGACACCGGACCGAATCCACGAATGCGAACACGGTTTGCGGGTTGTTATTCAGAGCCCTTTGGTGTCTGGTACCTCACGTAGTGAGCGGCCTTGCGACTAACATACCCTATTTGAACGAATCGGGGCACTATTCGACCACCCCTACGGGGTGTTACACTGGAAAATCGACAATGGAACGATTTTGAACCCTGACTTCGGAGGTCCGGGTCCATGCCATCTCATGTCGACCATCCGGGGTTGGTTTCTGAAATGGTCGAGGCGAGGGCATACCAACTACAGGCAGTCGATGATGCAATGGCTGGCTCAATGCTGCTCATCCTCCCTACAGCAGCAGGAAAGACGGCAGTTGCGTGGATGTCCATTGTGGAGAGAATGGAGCAGACTAGGGGTTGGGCATTGGTAATCGCCCCTACCGTGGCACTCTCGAATCAGCACCTGGAAAATGCACTCCCAGTATTTTCCAATGCGGGAGAGTGGAATCCGATAGTTCTGAGCGGCCAACAAACCGCATCAAAGAGGCCTGATCTCTGGAAAGGTTCGAGGTTGGTTTTTGCAACTCCCCAGGTAGTCAGGAATGATGTTGGCAAGGGAGTCCTATCTTTGGAGGACTGCAGCCTACTTGTTGTAGACGAAGCGCATCACTGCACGGGAGAGCACGCCATGGCAGAGGTGGCGGAGATGTACCTCTCTCAGTCTAGGAATCCACTGATTCTCGCCACTACTGCGAGCCCAGGCTCCAGAAGGGAGCAGGTCGAGGAGATTTGCAGGAGGCTGGATATACAGAAGATTCACCTCAGGACCAGGGATGATCCGATGCTTACTGAATTCCTTGCTGAGCTCGAAGTAGAGGAAATGGGAGTGGTTGTTCCAAGCGAAATCAGGGATCTAGCAGAGCCATTCAGAATCTGGCAGGAGGGGATTGTGGATAGGGAGAGGAGGTCTGGGAGGTACGTGATGCCGGGAGCCGTTAACCAGGCAGGTCTCTCCAATGCGATGGATAGGGCACAGGCAGCAATACAGAGGGGTGACTCTAGCGGCTACAGGTCGTCATCTCAGATAGCCACGGCCATGAGGCTGCACCATCTGATCAATCACCTTCTCTGCCAGGGAATAGCTGCATCTCGTCACTTCCTCACAAGGATGGAGGAAGAGGATGCCAAGAGCAAGTCTGCGAAGGACTTCCTCAGAGACCCTAGAGTCAGGTCACTCTCGGATGCACTTCGAGAAATGGACGAGATCCACTCCAAGGTGGGGGCAGTCAGGAGGATGGTCAGGGAGAGGATCCGTCGCGACCCCGAGTCCAGGATTATCGTATTCGCGAACTACAGGGACACAGTGGAGGCCCTTGAGAATGCCCTAGTGGGTCTGGAGGGGGTGAATGCGATCCAGTTCATCGGGCAATCGAGCAGGTCGGGGTCCGGCGGGCTCACTCCGAAACAGCAGATTTCCAGGCTCGAGGAGTTCAGGTCTGGCGGTGCCAACGTATTGGTCGCCACCTCCGTGGGAGAGGAGGGATTGGACATTCCAAGCGCGGATCTGGTAGTATTCTACGAGCCGGTATCAAGCGAAATCAGGACCATTCAGAGGAGGGGGCGGACAGGCAGGAGGAGGAGCGGCGAGGTTGTCGTCCTGATTGCGGAGGGCACCAGGGACGAGAGTGCGAAGGACTCTGCCAGGAGGAAGGAGGAGTTCATGCACAAGGCTGCCAGGAGGGTCGCGAGGGGGCTTAGGGGGAGTCCGCACAGGGATCTGTCAAACCTCTCAAGGTTCTCTGTGTCCGCTGGTAATGGATCCGGGTCTGCTGCGAATTTCGTGCTTGAGGCACGAGAGAGGCACAGGGGGGAGCTCGTTGAGGAGGACAAGACGCCAGCAGAGGGTGTCAGGACGGTAAAGGAGGATCTGCCTCCAGAGAGCTTCCGCCCAAGGGGGCAGACTGGTCTGGACCAGTTCTAGTCGCCGATGACTGCGATCCTGGTCCTAAGCTGGGCGAGTCTGTTGTTGTAGTGGCCCAATGAGAAGGCCAGAAGCTCGGTCAGGTGGATGACAGGTATATTGGTCGGCAGACCGGTGGACCTGCTGGCCTTGCCCTGGTAGATGTCCAAGGCCGTGTGAGATAGTGTGCAAGCGCTCACTATTATCGAGGCGCCCTCTGACTTAGCGTCGTCTATTGTCGAGGCGATTTGCCTGAGCACTGTGGCCTCCTCTGCGAAGAGCCCGGGGACGCCCACGCTCTGCGTCCTGCTCTCCCATTGCACTGGTTGGCCGCCTAGGGCCTCTATTAGTAGCTCGAGGTACTGGGGGTCGTACACGTCGTCCTCTCCGCAGGCTCCCTCCTGCTGCATGTTGGGGCCGTAGAATCCGGCTATGCGGAAGTCGATTGGGTTCCTTACCTTCTCGCTGACCTTTTCGAGTCCTATCTCCTCAACCAGGACGTGGAGCAGGTGGTTTACTTTCACGTCCCCAGTGAGGGTCATCCCTGTTGTGCGCTCTAGGACCTCGTTGGTCTTGGCTAGAAGTAGCGGGTCTTCCTTTAGCCTAGAGAGGTCCTCGTACAGGTTCCCTGCTGTCGCGGCGCAGGGAGTGATGATGTCGGCCCCGATAGACTCCGCGATGGCGAAGTTCCTGGCGTTCAGGGTTATCTGCAGAACGTCGTTGGCCTGTCTGATTATCCCTGCACCGCAGCTTGTGGCGCCCTCCATCGGCAGGAGCTCTATCCCGAACGAACGGGCGGTGGGCTCCATTGTCTGTGAGACCTCCGTGGCACTGCTGTGAGCGATGTTCCCGGGGTGGTATGCGTACTTCAGTGGCATCAGAATCTACCGTCCATCTCGTTGAAAATCGCTACGACCTCGTGGTGCTTGTCCACGGATGAGTTGAGTTGCTTGGGCATCTTTCCGATGCCTGCGGGCG
>CAZPNT010000061.1:0-7555 GCA_964588055.1 uncultured Candidatus Poseidoniales archaeon
AATCACCTCCAATCATGGAAATGACTCAAATGAAGTATTGAATGGAATAGCATTCGATATCTCTTCAGGTGGATTCTGGATTACAGGGAAGAATTGGACACATATTTACTTGATAGAAATTACCGATTCCGAAATCCAGAATCAGGCAAAAGAATCTCGTCAATTTAGTTCAGTTGCCGTCACTACCCTAGTAGTAACTGTTCTGTTATTCACCGTTTTGAAGACAATTCGAAACAAGAACGAACCCGAAACGCCCAACTTCAAGGACTCCCGTGCGTAGGAATCGTTGTGGCCGACGACGATGAAGCCGGGGGGATAGACATCGAGTACTTCCTGGAGGATATCTCCGAAGAGCCATCAACAAGAGTTGCAGGTGCGGTATTGATAATTATTGGTAGCCTCCTTGGCGTACAACTTGGAATTCTTCTTGTCTCCGCCAATCCCGATCAAATTCTGTCCGGGTCCCTCGACTCTTCTGAGGATCATTCAGATGTTACTGGAATCGTGATATCGGAACTTACTGGCAATGATTCGGGAGGCGACCCAATAGAGGGTGTAAAGGTCAGACTCCTTTCTGTGGAAGGGGCGACTACGGGTAGGGAGACAGTCACCGATTCCGACGGCAGATTTTCATTACTTGAAGTTAGAAGGGAACCAGCGCTTCTATCCTTCACCCATCCAGGAAACAACACTACCAAGTTGTACTTCGTTCCCGGAGACGAGGCACAGATAGTTGTAACAATGTCCCAAGGAAATGGTGAGGACGTTTTCGATAGAAGGGGAGAGAGCTTCCAACACCAATCTGTATTTACCGCGAACGTGATAGCTTTCCTAACTATCATTCTGGGTCTCATGGGGGTTTACGGCGGAATGGAGGCCTACAGGGGAGAAAGCTATCGCAGATCTTGGTGGCTTTCATTCCTCGGACTATGGAGCAGGGGGATGATTTTCATCGGACCTCTGCTGATTCTAGTCGGCATGGGGATGGTGACTCTGTCGAAGGAACAGTTTTCCGGTAGCCGCGATTAGGCAGTAGGAGAGTCCCATGTATCTGTTCTCAATTGAAGGCGGAGATGGAAGTGGCAAGGGGCTTGCAACACAGATTGTCTCGGAAATACTACAATCTGAGTTCTGCTTCACTTCTGTTGAGACTACGGCAGAGCCGAGAAGAGACCATGCATTGGGGAGACTAGCAATAGACTCAGTTAGAAAGCAGACTTTGACGCCCGAGCAAGAGGCCGGACTTTTTGCTGCAGACAGACTTGACCACTCCCACGGTTGGATACTCCCCCGTCTTCATGAGGGAAGGGCAATAGTCAGTGGGAGAAATATCCACTCTTCCCTAGTATACCAGGGAATCGTTGGTGGAATTGGTTTGGATAAGGCAGCCCAAATGAACTCTGCAGCCTTGATTCCGGACCTTTGCATATGGGTAGACTGTGATCCGAAGATAGCCCTCAAAAGAATCAGGAGCGGAACCCTGAGGGGAATTTCAAACAAGGAAGAGTACTTCGAGACATCAGAATTCCAGATCAGGATTAGGGAGGGCTACCGACAACTCCTTTCAGGAGAATTGGAAATTCCTGTACCATTCGATATGGGTGCGATTTTGGGGCCAATCTCAAATGAGGGGACTCAGAATAATCTTCGAACTCAGTTGAAAGAAGCAATCCGGGCATTCATGCATGGCCGACCGAACCCAATCAATGTGCAAATGGAACAAGTCGACCAGTTCCGAATAAAGAAGATGGTCAGCGAATCGAATAACCAAAGCAAACTTTCCAACATCGGACTAGAAACTGCAAAGAGGAAAACAGATTGGTTGGACGAGCAGAAGCCCTGGAAGGTGCTTAAGGAAGCTCAAGATACCCATCTGAGATACATCTCATCTCTATCTGCAACTTCTAGTGAAAATCAGAATTCTCCGAAGAATATCATGAACCACTCGATGTCCTCCATATGCGGGACTCTTGCACTATTGAACTCCGCCGAGATATCTGGGCTAAGATCTGCAATGGGGCCAGTAAGATGCGTCTCAGAGAGACACACCAGAAGAATCATCAAGTTCCTTAGAGAATTGGGATGGATCTCACAGAGAAAGAATTTGGTAGGAAGGGAGGCACCAAAGTCCCAACTTAGGAACGAAGTTTTATCCTTCGGACATCTAGTTCTGGCTATCTGGCCACTAAGGAAGGCTATAGTTCGATGGCAGTCAAGAAACCCAGATACGCACTTACGATTCTCTATGGGTCAGATAGTCAAATCTGGACTCCACGAGAGAGCATTGTTGGACACGATTAGTCGTCTGTCTATTCTAGGCAGTGGTACTGGGGGTAGAAGAGCCCCGGAGACAATAGGCGCCTTGGTGGAATGGTGGACTGGTAAGTAACTCACTTCATTACAAGTCTCGACCCGGCTGGCAGAGCCACATCTTCGGCCCCCTCGAAGAATCTCGGCCTAGCCGAGAAGGCCGAGCAGAACCACAATCCACCCACGAGTCCAGCCCCTCCTCCTGTGATAAGCCTCAAAGGATTGTTTGACTCGTAAGAATCAAGAAGGAGTTGGGTGAAACCGTCAATCCCCATTGGTACCAGCCCGAATCCCATGAGTAGCAACATTAACCTCATCCTGATGTCCTTCTCGTAGATTCTGTACATAGAATCGTCTGGGAATACTGACAGGAATGTGTCCCTCACTGTCCATCTATTGAATCCTCTCAGTCCAAAGATTAAGCAACCAATTGAGAATCCAAGGAATATCCCGATGTCCCTGGCACAGACTGGCATTTGATTACCATTAATTTCCCAAGATCTTTCGTGCTTCTGATGACAATTAAGATCTCCGAATCCATAGGTGAAAGCCCATAATGGGTTCAATTCTGTCCATGCAAAAATCCCTCCATGCTGCGACTGATCATGACCTACCTTGCCTCCTTCCCCGTGGTCTTTATTCCCCCAACTACTCTCGAAAGCGTAATCTATCGCATTAGCACGTCCAGAAAGCTCTGGTACAGAATCAGTAGGCATTAGTAGCGGAGCAAGAAAGCACAATAGAAGATATGCAGACGCTACTCCTCCCAATGCTAAGGAGACCTTTTTCTCGTTTCTCCTGTCTCGTAAACCATTCTTCTGACTCATATGTAGTCCCCTTTTGAATTACTGGTGCCCTCTGTTCATTTCCCTTAGTGGCACTAGTAATACTCTGGAACACCTTCGCAACATGCTTCCACAACCCTATTGCATCGGGGGCACTCCATATGTTGACGCATCGGAACTGCTCTCCCTCTGTAGCCACAGAGGCAGGAGATGTCAGTACAATGGTCGCTGTCCACGTTCGAACGGAAACATCTCGGTACAAATGAATTTCTAATTTCAGGAGTGGAGAGATTCCAGTTGCAGAGTAAGCTCGCCTACTAGCCACTCATGCAAACTCTGCCCTCCCATCTCTGAAAGAGTAGAATTAAGGAAAGCGGCAATTAGGGCCCTCTTTGCCTCCTTCTCATCAAACCCCCTTGTCTTGAGGTAGAACATTTGATCCTCATCTATCGGCCCATTTGCAGTTCCATGGCCACAACCAACAACATCATTCTCCATTACTTCCAGTTCTGGAATTGAATCTGCCTCTGCAGATTCAGAG
This sequence comes from uncultured Candidatus Poseidoniales archaeon, assembly GCA_964588055.1. Classification (GTDB taxonomy): domain Archaea; phylum Thermoplasmatota; class Poseidoniia; order Poseidoniales; family Thalassarchaeaceae; genus UBA36. Next base: position 3,637 of record CAZPNT010000061.1, read on the forward strand.
AGTAGTAAGTTATGGAATATCTGCCCAGCATCAGCACCCTTTGCTCCCTTCCTGACTTGGAGCATTCCTGTCCCAATCGTCCTACTGTCCCCTCCACAAGCGGAGTGCCAAGATAATCTGCTGAATGTCTCAGGAGCCTCATGGTGGATTTCTATGTGATGATCAAGATGCATGGATTCTGCAGACAATATCGACCCTAGTACCTTGATGCTCCCTCCAGGCTCTTCCAAAATATAGCGAAGATCCGTCTTCGTCCTTTCAGAACCAGAGGATACCGTCCCTGCACGAACCTGTGCATCTCGGCTTATTTCTATTGAATCAGACCTGAGAAAAGTCCCAGTTTCTTGAAGTCCTATCAGAACGTCGTTCAAAATCACGCCACTCCCTATATTGCCCGTTCTAAGAAGTCCAAACCAATCGCTTCTTCCAGTAATCCTGGTAACCAATTCAAACTCGGCCATATCTTCAACTTCTAGGGATATGTGAGCAACAGATGACACTTCACCAGTTTGTATGTCTAGAATTAGTGGGCTTCCAGGGTGAAAACCCCTCTCCACAACTAGTGTCCATTTGGAAGATTCTGCTGTAGCGTGAAGAAAAGAATTGGTTAGGGCATTATCCATAGAAAAATTCAGTTCAGACCCGCCTCCTCGAACGAGACTAACACCAGGGGGAATCTCAGAACCATCCATCATGGATAGACTCAGTCTCGGGCTTCCCAATTCGGGAATCTCTGTGACTGTACCAGTAGGGTGGACCCTCCTCCATGGAGTGTACCTCCAGAGGTGGTTGGCCTTGCTAGGCTCGTCCATGCTCAGATATTTTGAGGCAGAATCCATTTCCCAAACTCATCCTATGCTGCCTTCCATCTCAAGAGCCATTAGTTGGTTCAACTCTACTGCATATTCCATGGGGAGCTCCCTAGTAAAAGGCTCGAAGAAACCATTGACAATCATTGCTAGGGACTCTTCTTCTGAGTGACCCCTGCTCATTAGGTAGAATAGTTGGTCATCGCTAACCTTCGAAACGCTGGCTTCGTGCTCGCATCTTGCAGTTGGATTTGCCACTTCCATCGTGGGATATGTGTCCGATCTGCTACCTTCGTCTAGAATCAAGGCATCACATACAACGTTCAGCTTGCAATTGTCCGCCTTCGGGGAAACTGTCACCATTCCTCTGTAAGAACCCCTTCCTCCGTTCTTACTTATGCTCTTTGAGAGAATCTTGCTAGTTGTATTGGACGCTAGGTGGTGTATCTTCGCCCCTGCATCTTGATGCTGACCTTCTCCGGAATAAGCTACGGAAATAACTTCTGCATGACTACCTTCTCCTTTCAGAATTACTGCAGGATACTTCATTGTGAGTTTGCTTCCGATGTTTCCATCTACCCACTCGATCTTCGCGTTCTCATGTGCTATCCCCCTCTTCGTAACTAGGTTGTATACATTGGAACTCCAGTTTTGTATCGTCGAGTATCTAATGTGAGCACCTGGAAGCGCGATTAACTCAACCACTGCAGAGTGTAGAGAGTCAGTTGAGTATGAAGGAGCAGTGCAACCTTCGACATAGTGGATGCTGCTGCCTTTGTCTGCAATTATCAGAGTCCTTTCGAATTGCCCCATATTCTTTGCATTAATTCTGAAGTATGCCTGAACGGGCATCTCTACGTGAACACCTTCGGGGACATAGATGAAAGAACCACCTGACCATACGGCAGTATTCAGTGCTGAGAATTTGTTATCAGAATAAGGAACCACCGAACAGAACCACTTCTTCACAATTTCAGGATACTCCTTTAGTCCACTGTCCATGTCTAGGAAGATCACCCCTTGTTTCTCCAAGTCCTCACGAATACTGTGGTAAACTGCTTCCGATTCGTATTGTGCAGTAACTCCAGACAGCCATTTCTGTTCCGCTTCTGGAATTCCGAGCCTTTCGAAAGTGTTCCTGATGTCTTCAGGAACATCTTCCCAGTCTCTCTCTGTTGAATCGGATGATTTGAGGTAGTAGCAGATATTCTCGAAGTCAATTTCCTCAAGCATAGACATGTTGCCCCATGTCGGCATCGGTCTTTCCGAGAAGTGTTTGAATGCCTTTACGCGAACCTCAGTCATCCATTCCGGCTCATCTTTCAGTTTGGAAATTTCTCTTACAACCTCTTCCGAGAGGCCGTAATCGAATCTTATCGTCGAGTTTTCTGGATCGTGCCAGCCGGCTTTGTATTCTCCCACGGCTTCCCTGGCTTCCTTATCGTTCGACACCGCACCTCACTCCTGTTTGAGCCATTCATAGCCCCTCTCTTCAAGTTTTGTTGCCAATTCCGGACCCCCAGTTGAAACTATTTTACCATCCAGAAGGACATGAACCATGTCGGGTTGGACGTGTTCTAGAATTCTAGAATAGTGAGTGATGATAAGGGCTGCAGAGTCAGTTCCACGAATTGCTGCGTTCACTCCTTCAGAGACCGTCCTAATGCCGTCAATGTCCAATCCGCTATCCGTCTCGTCCAGAACAGCTAGCCGAGGCTTCAGAAGCATTAGCTGCAGAATCTCGAAACGCTTCTTCTCTCCTCCACTAAATCCATCATTCACATACCTGGACATGAAAGAACGAGGAATGTCCAGAGACTCCATTGCCTGGGTCAATTCTTCTCTGAAGGTGGATCCCTTAGCTTCTTCTTCTCCTCTGATGCTGGCTACAGACTTTCTGAGAAAGTTCCCTACTTGAAGGCCCGGAACTGCTTGTGGGTATTGGAACGAGAGAAAAACGCCCCTTCGAGCCCTTTCCCATGCCTCCAATTCCAGCAGACTATCTCCTTCTAGGATTACATCTCCCTTCTCCACCTCAAAGTCTGGATGCCCCATAATCACGTTCGCAGTGGTAGTTTTACCACTCCCATTCCTGCCCATGATTGCATGAATTTCCCCCTTCCCTATTTTCAAGTCAATACCTTTCAGAATTTCATTTCCATCTATGCCCGCGTGGAGGTCTCTAATCTCCAGAAGTGTACTCTCAGGCGCCATCTTTCTATTGTCCGCAGGCCAACTATCATTTCAATTGCTTCCTCTGCCTAGATGACCCTATAATGCTGCTCACTTTCGCATTGGTGTGGATGCAGGCTATGAAGGCGATGAAGAACCGAAGGATAACTTGGAGGATGAATACAGGTCTCAGATAGAAGATATCGTCAGATCTGAGGCCAATCGCATAATGGCCGAAAATCTCGATCCTTCAGAGATATCCAGGCTTTGCTCACTCTCCTTGGTTAATTTATTCGAGTCCGAAGACCCCTCCTTGATACCTGCCTTGATGGCTAGATTAGGTCCGGTAAGGGCCGCTCTGGATGGGCATGGGGGTAGTTTGGTAGTGTCAAGGGGGGAAATAGAAGTCCGAAGCAACGGCACCCATTCCCTCTCGCTGGTCATCGGGCTCGACGGAGCTTGTATCTCCTGCGGAGCGGCACCTGGTACTTTGAAAGGAATACAAGACGACTTACTTTCAGATGATGAGGTCGACTCGGTCCGGTTCGACTCTTCGATGCTTGATTGGTTCGACGAGATTCAGCGTGATTTCATCCTGAAGTTTGGAGGCGTTACATTCGCCTAGTTTAGGAAACCATCCATGGAACCAATCGCTCTATTGGAAAATCCCAGAACAGTAACTTCCTCCCCCTCAATAATCTTGGCGAATTTCCCAGCATCTCCCGCAAGGTCATACCCTCCCGCCTTTCCCTTCCAAGATTGGCTAGCAATCAAACTGAACATCGCTTCCTCTTCGATTTCCTCGAACTCAACAATTGAGTAATCAGTCCAGATGGTTGCCATCCAACCTGTGCCTACCTCAAAATCCCCTATTTTCCTGTCTATTATTGCAGTTGAGGACCACACTCTGTGCCTCCTTCCTGAGAGCCTAACCAGGC
>CAZPNT010000062.1:0-7441 GCA_964588055.1 uncultured Candidatus Poseidoniales archaeon
TAGCGAGCCGGGCGAGCCAAAGCCCCATTTTGAAGGTTGGGGAGGCGATTACTGGCTACTGACGTGCGATTTGGGCATATTTGACCGAAAATGAAGGGTATCAATGACCCCTCCGAAGTTCATAACATGGGAAGAAAACCGAAGTTCGCATTCCTTCTGCTCAGAGAGCACCCATATGGTAGAGAGATGCTCATGCAGATCCTATCTGAGGGGTTCGTACCGGAGATTATCATAGAGGAAGACTCCGATATAGGGGATGAGGAAAGGGAGAAGTTTCTCAAGAGGATCCAAGGTCATCAGATAGCCCCATCCATCCAGGAGCAAGCCACAGAGGCGGGGATTGAGGTTGTCTCAGTCGCCATCCACAACTCGCCCGAGGTCATGCCTCACCTGGAAGGGATGGATCTGGACCTTATCGTATTCGGCGGGACTAGGATCATCAGAGGGGAGATTCTAGACTTCCCTTCAGACGGCGTGATCAACTCCCACCCTGGCCTTCTCCCTGACTGCCGAGGGTCTGCTTCCCCAGCATGGTCGGTGTTCCATGACATACCAATCGGATCCTCGACCCACTTCTGCGACAACGGCATCGACACGGGTGACCTTCTGATGAGGAGGGAGTTTCCAGTTACCAGGGGGATGACTTACGAGGACCTATGCTACCACACCCTAGTCCTAGCGGGAGTCCTGATGAAAGAAGCCCTCGTTGCTTACGAAGAAGGAACTTGGGGGGAAATCAGGAGGCCTCAAGGAGAGGGAGTGCATCCGACATTCAGAAACGCGCCGGAGGAGATTCTAGAAGTGGTCCGGCAAAAACTTAGGGACCAAACTTATGCGCACTACTCGGACTAGGTGATTAGATGGGAAGCGAGCTTGCAGGATCAGAGTTCCCCTTTGCCGAGGGTGTTCTCGACGGAAAAACGGCACTGGTATGCGGCGCTTCAAAGGGAATAGGGAGAGCCTGCGCATTGATGCTTGCAAGGGGTGGTGCTAGAGTCATCGCGTGTGCAAGGACTGCCTCGGACCTAGATTCTCTCGTACAAGAGATGCATGGTAGTGGCCACGAAGCCATCGAGTTGGATCTAGAGGACATTGAGGACGTGGAGAAATTGGTCAGTGATATCGGCCCGATCCACATCCTAGTGAACAATGCCGGTGGCCCCCCGGGAGGTCCTCTCCTGGAAAACGAGTTGGCTGACTTTGAAGGCCCGTTCCGACGTCATCTCCATGCGTCACACACGCTAGTCAAGGCACTAGTCCCGACTATGGAGTCAGAGGGCACAGGCAGGATAGTGAACATCATCTCAACCTCAGTCAGGGAGCCGATAGACAACATCGGACTCTCCAACACACTCAGAGGAGCCATGGCATCTTGGGCCAAGTCCTTGTCGAGGGAGCTTCCCCCCTGCATCACCATCAACAACATACTCCCAGGGTTCACCGATACCGATAGGCTTGGTTCTCTTGCAGAGTCTATTTCCCAGAGAACGGGGAAGCCGATGAAGGACGTTCAAGAAGATTGGATGAGCGGCGTCCCCATCAAACGCCTAATCGACCCAATGGAGACTGCTTCCGCTGTGACTTGGCTATGCCTGCCCAGTAGCAGCGGTGTTCGCGGAGTTAGCCTAGCTGTAGATGGCGGTAGAATGCGCTCGATATAGAGGGGTTCAATGGAATTCGACGTTTTCTTCTCGATTTCCCAGACTCCGGACACTACTGGGTTCACTCCCTCTGAAAGAGAGATGTTCTCGAATTTCTTCGACCAAGTTGTCCTAGCGGACGAATTGGGATTCGGTGTTGGCTGGGTCGCTCAAGCCCATCTGTCAACCGAGATACAGAAGAGGAACAGCAAACCGGTCGTCCCCCACTACCCCGGGGAGGTCGGACTCTGCACCGACTTCTTCCAAGTAGCAAGAGAGATGTTCTCGAGAACGAAGAGGATGGAGGTCGGAAGCGCAGTGATGTCGATCCTAGCTTCAGGAGGGCCGATAGCCCAAGCAGAGAGGGTCGGTTCGTTCCTAGCCCTCCATGGAATGGATCCAGATGAGGCAAGGAGGCTGCACATCGGTTTCTCCGCGGGTCGCTTCGAGTTCATGGCGAGGCCGTATGGAATAGTCCCCAGGGACCCAGTAGAGGAGGCAGCATGGCCTGCTCTCAGGGGGCAGATATTCTCAGAGGCTTCGGAAATATTCCTCAGACTTCTAAACGGGGAGGTTGTTTCCAGTGACGATGTGTCCCCGACAATTCTGACTAGAGGCAGCTTCAGAACAGAAGAGGACTGGGAAGAGGTCCAGAGAGTGGCACAAATTGAGCTGGATCTGGACACCCCCCCAGACTCGGTAGACATGGGAAACAGATACTTGTTCGAGGAGATTAAGACGATCCCCCAAGACTGGAGGAGGAGTCTGCTAAACCTTGTGTTGGGCAGTCACGACAGCGAGCTCCAAGAAAAAGTGAACAGATTCAGGCCAGTCCAGGTGTTCAACCTAAGCATCACGCCCCCTCACATAATCGAGGAGACGCATGAACGAATGAGGGACAGTTACCATGAAGACGGGGGGAAATGGGAAAGAAGGATGATGCCGAGAACCGTGATGGTGTTCGTGAACGACGAAAAGGGGCTGACCATGGAGCAGCAGGACGCTGCGGCCATGGAGGAGGCACGCTCGGCGCTCTCGACCTACTGGAGCGCCCTGGAGGGGACAATTGACCCCAGTAAGATAGAGCGAGCCACAGACAACGCAGTCATAGGGAGCGTCCAGAGCGTTAGCGAACAGATCTCAGAGAGGTTCGACCCGGATGACAGAATCATGTGCTGGTTCGACTTCTTCAACCACGACAGCGATAGGGTGATGAGGAACATGACGGCATTCATGACCAAGGTCGCCCCCCGGGTGAACGGAGGTTCCTAATGTCCGAGGAGGAGGGTGCGAGGCCATCGAGCGTCTCACCCGGTAGGCCCGGTTCCTCGGTCTACCCAACTAACCCACTCGGTGAGAAGTTCGAAGGGATTGCGACTGGAAGAGACGTCGAGTGGGAGCCCCTGGTCGACTTCCGGAGGCTAGATGTCTCCGAGAACACCATCCACGGAGCCATCTCCTGGTCACACGGGACGGAGATAGTGCACTCATTCGGGGGTAACGTCCTTGTCTACGGCAGGTCGATGATGAAGCCCCTGATGATGAAGACCTTCGCCGAGGAATTGGAGGCCGACGGCCTCACATGGGAGCAGAAGGCGATTTCTTGTTCCTCCCACAACGGCGATACGGAGCACGTGGCTGCTGCCCAGTCCCTACTGACCGAGTCCGAGTGGGGACTTATGCAGTGCCCCCTAGACGTCCCGCTGATACAATTCGGGAGGCAGGTAAGGAGACCGAGGAGATGGTTCCACACGTGCTCTGGGGAGCATGCTGCCATGCTGAAGGCCCTCAGGAGGATGGGGATCAACAGGGCGGGCTACACGCTACCGAGCTCTCCTTGGTTCCCAATGTACCTGGATGTCCTCAGGAAGATCATGGATTCGCCCGATTGGGAGCCTCAGAGGGTTGCAAAGGACGGATGCGGCCTCCCGACGGTATCCAACACGGTGGACGAGCTGGCGATAATGTTCGCAGGACTGGTCAGGGAGAAGGACCAGGACTGGATATGGGAGGCCATGAACAGGCACCCAGACCTAATTGGTGGCTTCAACAGACTGGACTCTACATGCCTCAAGGCCGGAAACGGCAGTCTGATCGCTAAGGAGGGGGCAGATGGCCTGCTCGGGCTGGCAATAGAGCACGATGACTGGCCAGAGGGGCTTGGGATAGTGATCAAGATAGCCCATGGTTGGAACTCACAGGCGACTTGGTACGTAGCAAGGGCCGTTCTGGGCGTTCTGGGAATCACTCTGAGGAACCCATACCCTCTGCACAGGCAGAAGGCCTTCATCGTACCGAGAGTGGTACCGGAGATGTACCTAGACGAGTTGGAGCAGGTAGTAACCTGGGACGAGTGGGACCCCAACAGAGACAGCTTCTCGATAGACTGGAAGGACTACTCCGAAGGGATGACCCGCCAAGACCCATTTTCCAACGAGGGAGCCTTAGATGGATGAAGCCCAGATAGTCTCCCTTAGCAACTACATCGGGGGGCGATTCGTAGAGCACGATGGCCCAGACTGGATGGACGTATTGGAGCCAGCCACCGGGCGAACCTACGGAAGAGTCCCTCTGTCGGACTCTGCGACGATCGACGCAGCGGTCGAGGCTGCTCGCGGAGCCCAGCCCGAATGGGGATCCCTTGGCGCTGACGAGAGAGCAGATTGGCTGGACAAGATCGCAGACTACCTAGAGTCATCTTTCGAGGAGATAGCTGAACTCGAGAGTAGGGACACCGGGAAGCCGATTTCACTCGCTAGGTCGCTTGATGCCAGCAGGTCTGTGACGAACTTCCGATTCTTTGCGGGCATGATCAGGGATCAGGAGCCCGAGGTCTTCGAGACTGATGACTCCACGAACTACGTTTTGTACAAGCCCGTCGGAGTAGGTGCCCTGATCACACCTTGGAACCTTCCATTGTACCTGCTGTCATGGAAGGTTGCACCCGCGATAGGGATGGGGAACACGGTGGTCTGCAAGCCGAGCGAGCTGACGCCAATGACCGCGGACCTCCTGATGAGAGCGGTAGACGGAGTGGGGCTACCGGCAGGGGGGGTCAACCTCGTCCACGGTGACGGGGTCGGGGCCGGAGCACCCCTGGTGGCGCATCCGGACGTGGATCTGGTGTCTTTCACGGGCGGTACTTCGACGGGAGAGAAGGTGGCCTCCTCCGCGGCTCCCATGTTCAAGAAGATGAGCCTCGAGCTAGGGGGGAAGAACTCCAGCATTGTCTTCGCCGACTGCGACATGGGGGAAACCGTCGCCGGAGTAGTCAGGTCTGGGTTCCTCAACCAGGGGCAAGTTTGCCTGTGTGGTTCGAGGGTTCTGGTCGAGGATTCGATCTACGATGAGTTCGAGAGGATGTTCGTTGGGGCCGTGGAGGCCCTGGTCATAGGAGACCCATCCGAGGAATCCACCCAACTCGGGGCCCTGATATCGAAGGAGCACCTTGAGAAGGTCAGGGGCTACGTCGACCTAGCAGTCGAGGAAGGAGGAACGGTTCTGACAGGCGGGGAGCCCTACCTGCCATCCGAGCTCGGAGGCGGGAATTGGATGGCTCCGACTGTTATCTCGGGACTTTCTCCCTACTCGAGGTGCTCCACCGAGGAGATCTTTGGGCCTGTGGTTACGCTTCACAGGTTCGAGACCGAGGATGAGGCGCTGGAAATAGCAAACTGCACTCGCTACGGACTCGCAGGAAGCGTCTGGACAGGAGACCTGGGGAGAGGCAAGAGGTTCTCCAAGTCAATTGAGACCGGGATGGTCTGGATCAACGCCTGGCTGCACAGGGACCTCCGAGTCCCGTTCGGAGGGGTGAAGGACAGTGGAGTAGGTAGGGAAGGCGGGAAGTGGAGCCTGGGATTCTTCTCGGAGGCCATGAACGTGTGCGTTAAGCACGACTAGTGTAGCAAGAGTGAAAGTCCCCAATCGTCGGTCGAGCAAGATGCCCCCTGCTGGAATAGTGGGCCTCGGGGCCCACGTCCCCTCCAAGGTGATGACTAACGAGGACTGGGCAGGGCTGGTAGAGACTAGCGATGAGTGGATCACCACAAAAACCGGAATCAAAGAGAGGAGGATAGCCGATCCAGACGTCTGCACGAGCGACTTAGCAGTGATTGCAAGCCAGCAGGCGATCGAGGAGGCGGGTCTGTCTCCGGATGACATCGACATGCTGATCCTAGCAACGAGCAGCCCGGACGTCCCCCTGTCTTCCACGGCAGGAATCACGCAGCACAAGCTTGGGTGCAGCAATGCAGCGGCCTTCGACATCAACGCGGTATGCGCTGGTTGGGTGCATGCGCTGGACGTCGGGGCCAGGTACGCAGGAACCCCTGACTACTCCAACGTGCTTGTGGTTGGGTCGGAAGTTTACAGCAGGATCCTGAATTGGGAGGACAGGGGCACTTGCGTGCTGTTCGGTGACGGGGCTGGGGCGGCCGTTCTTTCCGATGTCGGCGAGGGAAGGGGGATACTGGGCAGCTGGATGATGTCAGACGGTAGCGGTTCGGGAGTGATCGAGATACCTGCCGGAGGGGTCAGGACGCCCATCCCCTCCTCCGGATTCGATGAAGGTGACCAGTACTTCCAGATGGACGGGAGGGCGGTCTGGAGGTTCGCAATAGAGGCCTTCCCCCAGGCGGTCAGGGGAGTGCTCGACAGGATCGGAAGGGACCTCTCGGAAGTCGACCTGATCGTCCCTCACCAGGCGAACCTCAGGATTGTGGAGGCGGGGATGGAGAACCTGGGGTTGCCGATGGACAAGACCTTCACAAACCTCCAGAGGTACGGGAACACCGCCGGGGCCAGCGTTCCAATAGCACTCCGAGAGGCTGTTGACGAGGGACTCGTGAACAGCGGAGACCTGATCGTCACCGCTGCCTTCGGCGGGGGGCTGGCATGGGGCGCGAACGCATTCGTATGGACGTAGGGTAGGCTATTCCCGCTGGGTAGGCTTTTATCCGTCCCGCTATGGGAACGGACGATGAGGCGCGTCGCAGTATTACTAGTAATACTGATGCTGACTTCGGTGCCAGCTTCGATGAGCAAAGGCTACAGGATGGCCAATGGGCCGTTCCAGATGGGGTCTTCCTCTGGGGCTGACTGCACCAACCAGACTCACTCTGGCGGTGCTTTCTACGCAGACATAGCCAGTGGTAACGACTCCTGGGCGGGGACCTCGGATTGCCCCACGGCCTCGATCCAGACTGCCGTCAACCTTGCAGGCCAGGGCGACTCGGTGGTAGTCAAGGAGGGAGTCTATCACGAGGCTGTCACTCTGGACGAGCCTGGAATGAGGCTGAAGGCTGCCGATGGAGAGAGGGTGATTCTCGACGGCAGCAGGAGCGTGAAGGGAGACCTGGGAGGATCCTGGGCGGTTCACGACTCGTCCTCCTCGGAGGGGATCATCTGGAAGGCGGACCTCTCACAGGAAGCATGGCAGCTCTTCGTTGACTACCAGGAGGAGATGCCGGCTAGGTGGCCCAACGCGAACTTCTCGGACGGGACCGCCCTAAACGACGACGAGTACTGGGCCCACGGCAGCGTGGACGTGGATGACTACGAGACGAACTCAACCGCCACCTGCAACGATGGAATGGTCAAGTACCAGAGCGGAAGCAAGTACTACTGCCTGAACTACGTAAACGGCGAGCTCGAGGACGACAACTCGTCCTACACCGGGCACGACGGCCTCATCGACAGCGGGGTGAACGCCACGGGAGCGATAGCGGTCCTGAACATCGGCTCTTTCAGGACGTGGAGCAGGAACGTGACGTCCCACAACATGAGCAACGGCTCGTTCA
>CAZPNT010000063.1:0-7352 GCA_964588055.1 uncultured Candidatus Poseidoniales archaeon
TTCTCCTATGTGGCAATTGAGTCTCCACAGACACCCGTCAAGCAGTCCGAGGTCGGCCCTAGGAACAACCCCGTGGACTTCGAGGTCACAGGCATAGAGATCGGTAACTCAACAGTCTCCCCGAGAGTATGGAATCAGCCCGACTCAACCACTCTCGAGTACATGACAAAGGGGGAGACGATCCAGGTGAACGTCACCTTCCAGCAAGTCGGGGTCGACCCCTCTCCCGTAACCGCCGACGCCAAGCTAGAGATCTGGCACCCGATCGGGGTCATCATCCAGGAGTGGACGTTCAACATCACCCTGGCAGCGGGTCAGTCGACTAGGGTCCCTTTCGTTTGGACCCCCTCAATCGCCCACAGCAGCCTGAGCGACGATGGCTGGCTCTCTGGAGGAGTGACATTCAGGGGCATCGTCGATGCCGGAATCGGGATAGATGGTAACGACGATAACGACCTGCTTGACAGGGACGTGCCAATCGCATTCTGGTACGACCCCCTAGAGAACGGCTTCTGCAACGATGAGGCCAACGAGGGCAAGTACTGCACCAACAACGCAGTCCCATTCGGCGTGCCAACCTGGTATGCAGCCGGTTACACCGACGGTTACCAGCCGGACACCAACAACTTCCCAACCGGCACGTGGAGGATGGAGAACGAGTCCAGCGCAACAGGGGATTGGCACTGGCAGGTCTCAGGGGACAATGACAACTACGCCTCGAATCGCTTCGATAGGCTAAGGTGGGCGTGGCAGAGGTTCAACTCCAACGACGGGTGCTCAGACCAGGTCTTCGACCCTAGCCACGGTCTTGGATACGGCGAGCACGACCCGATCGTGTCATCCATCCACGGGGCTAACCTATGTCTTGTGAAGGTGAATAGCCCCCTGCTTTACTCCATACAGATAGCCACCGATGCTTGGGGGGTCATGGGTGCGGGTGATACGATCATGCTCGAGACCGACTCGGGAGCCGGCGGAGGGGTCGAGTACCTGAACTACTCCTCACAGAACCTCTCTTCCACGGAGGGCGACTGGACGAGGATGGTCTGGAACGCAACAGGATTGCACCAGAACGAGGGTTTCACTGTCTCGTTCCTGTTCCGCTCGAACTCCTCTTTCTCGGATGAGGGCATTCACATCGACTCGTTCATCATATTCGCTATCGAGCGCGGGGACGAATACACTCTTGATGCAGACTGCAGCTTCCCTGACAACTTCGGTGGGACGACGCTGTATGACCCCGAGTCCGAGGGTGGCAACACGATACTGGTTGAGGCGGCGGACCCCGAGCCTCCCTCCCTTCACTGCAGGATATTTAACAGGGGATACATAGACACCACTCTCAGGCTCTTCACGGAGGTGTCTAACAGCTCATGGATGTCACAATTCCCTCTAAGGATCGACTCCAACAATTTCAACGATCACGACAACGAGGTGAAGACTAACACCATCAAGGCAAGAACGTACACAAACGCTTGGTTCAACCTCTCCATCCCGGACGGGGCACCTGTCCAGGACCTATTCTGGTACACCTGGATCAACGATGGCATTCTCGGATTCCAGGACACGAAGTACCAGATCGAGCTACCAGTAAGCGTGGAATCAACATACAGAATGACACTGAAGCAGGAGACCCTGGCAAACCCAGCGGCGACCATAATGCCAGGCGGAAAGGCCAACATAACCATGGATCTGAAGAACACAGGCAACCAATACTCGTCTTGGTCACTGGGAGGTGTATTCCTGAATCCGGCCCTTTCCTCGGACAACCTGAAGTGGTACGAGTTAGGTGGGAGTGAGGTCTCTATCGTCAACATGACTCCCGTGGAAGAGGTATCCCTCAATGCGGAAGTTTCCATACCAGAGGGGATGGAACCAGGGACATACCAGCTGACGTTGCTCGCCAACCCTAGGCTTCCCAACACATACCAAGCGGCGACTAACATCTTCATCGAGGTTCCAGTCTATCACTATCTTGCAATAGCGCCCGTCAAGAACGCGATGCTGGCTCCCGCCGACGGGCAACTTCGCACAGTCCAGGTATTCCTGTTCAACTATGGAAACACGGAGGACACCTTCGACATGAGGGTGGACACGGACAACTGGAGGCTGATGGCGGACATCAGCTCCGAGGAGGTAACCCTGGAGGCCAACGGCGGGCAGATTACCCTCTCCCTTCTGCTGCCCATGCCCCAAGGGGTAGAGAACGGCAGCTATCGTGTTTCCATCATTGGAACCAGTCAGTCCAACCCAAGCTACCAGGCGGTGACAAACTTCTGGTTGACGGTGCCCAAGACGTACATGGTGGAGGTCGAAGATAGGGACCTCTCCCAGGAGGTCTTCGCGGCTGGAACAGACCCTAGGACACTGAAGTGGACCATTTCCAATACCGGCAACGAGGACGATGCCTTCGAGATAGAACTTGACTTCCCATCAGACGTCAGCGCCTTCGTGGCAGGACTAACCAACGGAAGAACTCCGTACATAGCCCCTGGAGAGAACTTCAGCCTCAGCGTAAGCTACTCTTTCGATGCAGATGCGGACGGGCCTCGGATAATCAAACTCAAGGCCACCAGTGTGGAGTCGGGTAACTCCGCCGAGGGCGAGGCCAGGTTCGAGGTTGGCACCGTAGGGTACCTGGTAGTTCTCCCTCCCTCTTTGCTGTCAAACTCAGCAGAGATTTACGAATCGGGTGACGACTACTTCATCATATTCACAATCCGAAACACCCATGCGGAGTTGGATCAGCAGGTCAGGTCCGACGTAGAACTGGATAACCTCTGGACCGTCTATGACGCAAGGGTGGAAGACGATGACAGGAACTTCGTCTTAGCCGCTGGAGAGACCAGGAATGTTACGATAAACATCGACGTGAGGGATGAGAACCTCGAAAATCTAGCAGCCAACGTAGTCGATTTCAACGTCTCACTGGTCGTAATCAGCGATCTAGACACGACCAAGAGGACCACCCAAATTACCCTGTACAAGCCAGACCCGATCCCAGAGGGGACGGACGTAAAGGAAGTGGGATGGCTGGCGGCAAACTTCGCCTTCGTTGCACTCGGTCTGGCAGTCATGGGGACGGTTCTATTCTCCTCTTACAGGGTTCTGAAGGATGCCAGAGAACCTCTGGAGGAGCACTCTTCACTGGGAGACTACTCAATGACCATCGAGGGATGGACAGGGGAGAAGATCGGTTCGGAACAACTACCATCGGCCGATGAAGAGGCCAACTCGATGTACGGCGGTTCGCAGGATCTGTTCCAGCAGCCACCACCACCTTCCAATCCAATGGAACAGGTACCAGACCTTCCAGCAGAGCCAGCAGCACCCCCAATACCCGAAAGCGGATTGCCAGAGGGATGGACCATGGAGCAGTGGCAGTACTATGGCCAGCAATGGCTAGACTCACAGAAGGAAGAGTAGCCGGAGAAGGGCTCGGAGGACGATTGGGAGGCCTTATGACCCCCCCTCGGTTGCCCCGCCCGTCGAACCAACGAGAGTGAATGACATGCAAAACGGACATCAACCAATCTTCATCCTGAAAGAGGGGACAACAAGGACAAGCGGAAAGGGAGCCCAGAGCAACAACATCGCAGCAGCAAAGGCGGTAGCTGAGGCAGTTAGGTCGACCCTCGGCCCGAAGGGGATGGACAAGATGCTAGTAGACTCGATGGGAGACGTTGTCATCACAAACGACGGGGCAACGATCCTGAAGGAGATGGAGATAGAGCACCCAGCTGCTAAGATGATCATCGAGATCGCCAAGACTCAGGAGCAACACTGCTTCGATGGAACAACCAGCGCTGTAGTAATCGCGGGAGAACTACTGAAGAGGAGCGAGGAACTCGTGGAGCAGAACGTTCACCCCACGGTGATATGCGAGGGATTCCGACTAGCCTCCGACAAGGCAGTAGAACTGATTGACACCCACGGAAAGGGCGTCAACGAGAAGATGCTAACAGAGGTGGCTAAGACAGCACTAACCGGCAAGAGCACGGGTGCAGTCAAGGAATTCCTGTCCGATATAAGCGTAAAGGCAGTGCTCTCAGTGGCCCAGCATGACGACGACGGAGCCATAGTTGACCTGGATGACATCAAGGTTCAGAAGAAGCAGGGCGGATCCATCAGAGACAGCACTCTCGTGGATGGAATAATCCTCGACAAGGAGAGGGTTCACAGCGGAATGCCGAAGAACGTCTCCGATGCCAAGATCGCACTAGTCAACTCGGCCATCGAGGTCAAGAAGACGGAGGTCGATGCAAAGATACAGATCACAGACCCCAACATGCTCTCGCAGTTCCTGGACGAGGAGGAGCAGTTCCTCAGATCTCTGGTCGACAAGATTTCCGAAAGCGGTGCGAACACAGTAATCTGCCAGAAGGGAATCGACGATCTCGCCCAGCACTACATGGCCAAGGCCGGGATCTTCGCAATCAGGCGAGCCAAGAAGAGTGACATGGAAGCCCTCTCCAAGGCAACAGGAGGACGCATCGTCAACAACTTGGACGACCTCTCCGGAGATGATCTGGGTAGCGCCTCTAAGGTCGATGAGAGGAAGATAGGGGACTCGGACATGGTCTTCGTAGAGGGGTGCCCACAGGCAAAGAGCGTCTCGGTCCTGCTCAGGGGCGGAACGGAGCACGTGGTCGACGAGGTCAAGAGGGCCTTCGAGGACGCAATCGGCGTGGTCGCCGTTGCTCACGAGGACGGCTCAGTACTAACTGGGGGTGGCTCGGTCATCGCCGCACTGAGCAGAGACTTGCGATCCTACGCAGAGGGAATAGGCGGAAGGGAGCAAATGGCCATAGAGGCATTCTCAAGCGCCCTCGAGGTGATTCCGAGAACCCTGGCAGAAAACGCCGGACTAGACCCAGTTAACACGATCATAGACCTGAGGAAGGCCCACTCAGAGGGCAAGTCGACCCACGGAGTCAACGTGTACAAGGGCGGGGTCGTCGACATGGCCAAGGCCAAGGTCTACGAGCCAAGCAGAGTTGTCGAGCAGGCTATTCAGAGCGCCTCAGAGACAGCAGTGATGATCCTCCGAATCGATGACGTGATTTCCAGTAAGGGTGCAGGGCCCATGCCCGAGGACTTCGAAGGAATGGACATGTGAAATGCCCCAGACCCCGTAAACCGCACCCTTCCAGATGAGCATATTCAATAATCGGATTATGGTCGAGTTGAACACCCAGCCTACGGCTGGGTAGGTGATGCCTTGTCCGATTCCTCCCTACTCATACTGTTCGGCTCCGAGTCGGGTAACGCAGAGGACCTCGCATCCATAGCAGAGAAGCAGGCGAAATCCCAGGGCCTCTCGCCTTCCGTCAAGGGAATGGACGAGATAGAAGTCGGGGACCTAGCCGGAACCAAGAACGTCCTGATCTACTGCAGCACCTGGGGCGAGGGAGACATGCCCGACAACGCAGTCGAACTATGGGAAGCGGCCAACGGGGAATCCCTCCCCAGCCTGGAAGGATGCAACTTCGCAGTATGCGCTCTAGGTGACACTAGCTACGAGTTCTTCTGCCAGTCCGGAAAGGACTGGGACGGCTGGTTCGAGAAGCAAGGAGCGACTAGGATTCTCGATAGAGTGGACTGCGACGTGGAATACGATGACCCAGCAGCCGAGTTCACCTCCAATGCACTTTCGATATTCGCCTCAATGGGAGGTGGTGCTACGGCCCAACCAGAAGCAGAGGCAGAAGGACAGGACGACCCGGCCCCCCCAGAAGAAGCCGCAGCAGCAGAGGGCGAGGCATCCGTCGGAGGATTGGACGACCTACTATCGTCCGGAGATCGCTCCCTGACTCTGCTGTTCGGATCCCAGTCAGGAAACTCCGAGGGCCTTGCTGCCAAGATCGCCAAGGACGCAAAGGCCTACGGCCTCGAGGGCGAAGTCCACGACATGGACGGATTCGACTTCAACTCCCTTTCCAGCAAGAGGAGAGTCCTCATCGTCTGCTCGACCTGGGGGGAGGGGGAGATGCCAGACAACGCCGAGGAGCTATGGCAGTTCTCGATATCCGACTCCGCATCCAGGCTCGAGGAGGTCCACTTCGCAATCCTAGCCCTCGGTGACACAAGCTACGAGTTCTTCTGCCAGTCCGGAAAGGACTGGGACGGCCAGTTCGAGAAACTAGGCGCAACACGAATCATCGATCGACTGGACTGCGATGTGGACTACGATGCCCCAGCAGAGGAGTGGCTTCTCGAGGCCCTGCCGGCACTAGCAGCAGTGGACAGCTCCGGTAACTTCCACGAGGACATGGTCGACTCGATCAAGATGTACGCAAGCGGCACCTCCGCGGGTGCTGAGGGCGAGGACGGCTTCTCCATGCCCGTGATTGCCTCGGAGCCAATCCAAGTAGAGGCGACAGTATTCCGGTATGACCCAGAGACTTCCAGCATCGGGACCGACACCTGGCTATGCTCCCTATCGGGGCACATGTCAGTGCTCGAGGTACTGAGGACGCTGAAGATGTCCCAGGACGGCTCCCTTACGTTCCGAGACGGCACCCCTGATGACCCCAATACGGCAATCTCTGTGAACGGAAGGCTGGTCCTCCCGGGACTAACGAGGCTAGACTCAGTAGCGCCTCTGAGAGAGGGCAAGGTCTCCCTAAGGGTCGAACCCCTGCCTGGGTTCGAGGTTATCCGCGACCTAGCGATAGACCCCTGGTCTCTCGAGAGGAAGAGGGAATCTAGCGATCCATGGATGGTAGCAGCCACCAGGGAGGGGGCACACACCCCACAGGGTGCCATGGGTACAATGGAGCCGGCCGCAGCGACGAGGATACACTCCATCAGGAACTTCTCCAGCCCCAACATCCTCCACTCCAGCTCCGACGCTGTCCCACATGCAAACGGATACCTCGGGCCAGCCGTAATCGCATCATCCTGGTCTCGTAGGAATGACCCCAGAACTTCCCCCTCCAAGCGACAGTCGATCGACCAGATGCTTTCCTCCCACAACGGGATCAAGGCTGAGACAGACCTGGCATCTATTTGGCGCCAGTCATCAGTGCCCAGGGCAGTTTCAGATGCCCTGCTGGAGGCGAAGAACTCGGTACTAACGGGCGACGGCTTCAACGGCAAGCACGGCAAGCACGTGTGGTGGTACGCATGGACAGTCAAGAGCAGCGGACTAGTGAATGACACGGTGATCTACAGGCAGGCACTCGGCCCCTTCGCCCTACTTGGCAACCTTTTCTCTGGAGTCACAGCCAGGATGGTCCTTGGATTCACCAGGACAGGAGGAAACATGTTCAACGGAATGCTCGGCATGGTAGCCCCGCCCGCAGGCATCGGAAAGATGCCCAAGCAACTCAACTCATCCGTGGACAAGC
>CAZPNT010000064.1:0-7313 GCA_964588055.1 uncultured Candidatus Poseidoniales archaeon
CATTGGATTCTGATCTACCAGGTAGTTGAATCCGACGGCCTGACCGGTCCATGGGTGGATGGTAGTGGGTTCTACGTGCCTGTCAGATGTTACGTTCCAGGGGTCGAATCCCTGGGAATAGTCGATTGGGCCCTCTAGAATCCCGTCGTTGTCGTCGTCCCAATCGAACTCGTCCCTAACTCCGTCGTTGTCGTGATCCAGCGGATCTGTTCCGAAGCAACCATCGAAACGCTCGATTAGGTCGTTTATCCCATCGTTGTCGTCGTCTAGGTCGTTTAGATCGTCGATTCCGTCGTTGTCGTGGTCGTCTGTGTTGGTCTCCTCCAGGAAGAATCCGTACATCGGGTCAAGTGCCAATGCAGAAGGATCGGAGACCTTGCCGTATATTGCGGCGGGGTCGTTGTAGAATGGGTCGTGGAATGCTGCTGCCTGGAATGGGTGTGCAGGATAGAGTAGGTTCTGGTTCCCACCCTGGACTGATCCTCCTAGCTGTTCTAACTGCTGGTAGGCAGTTCTCTTTGGTGGATCCACGCGGTTGTCCTGCTCAGTGGTTTCGTCCGTTGCGAGTAGCATGGATATCTGAGGGCTCAGTAACATTAGTGCAATCATCGAAATTGCGGGAATTATTCTCTTCTGTGTCTTTCTTTCTACTTTGACGTCCATGCAAATCACTGCTTACCCTCGGGTGGGTACTTGCCCGATTCTAGATACTTATGAATGGATAGCAAGGTAAGATGGTTTCAGTATCACAGCAGCACCGATGTATCATCTCGGATTTTCAATTCCTGTGATATGATGAGCCTCGGTTAATTTCCGAGGCCCTGTAAAGTTGTTCCATCAATAGGGCAGCCGCCATCTCATGGGTTAGAGTTAGGTCTGATAGGGAGATTAGTTGGTCTGCAGACTCCTTGAGTTCATCACTAAATCCATCGGGAGGCCCCACTGCTAGGTTTGTCTGGCCTCCAGAGAGGTGGGCGGAATTAAGCCAATTAGCCATTTCATCACTTGATATTGAAGACCCGGATTCATCGAGAAGGACAAGGCGACCCGGTAATCTCGACAGTTCGAATTCAAATTTCTTAGTTCCACGATTGGATTCGAAAATCTCGACGGAGATTCCTCTGGATTTTACTCTCTCTTCGTATCTTCTGATTATGGATGCTACATCGCCGTCCTTCGGATTCCGGTCCAGATGGACTACTACACGGCCCACGATGTCCCGTGGGGGCCCGGGCACTTAGGGGTTCACAAAGCATCAAGACATCAGGCTTGGACGTACACCCATTACCATGGGATGGTGGCCATTCCGAAAAAGGAGGGTTTTCCATAGCGAGCCGCATGTCAGGAGTTCGAAGATGTGGATTCAAGATCTTAGGGAGGTGTGCGAGAGGGGTTTCAATGACAGGCAGGGCGGTCAGTTGGAAATTGAGTCTCTGAGGATTAAATGGAAAAAGGCACACTCCGAGGAAGAGGTAGATGAGGCGCTTCTCGAAGGGCTAGAGAGGAGAGCAGCGTTGCTCTTAGAGGCCGGAGACTCTGAATGGTCCAAGTTACTGGATGACGAGGACTTTTGGAAGGCAGGATGGGGTAGCAAGGTAGAGGATTGAGATGTTTCTGTGGATAGTTCTTCTATTTGGACTCGGGTCCTATTGCTACTACCTCAGTCGGCTTCAGCCCTTCCCAGAGAAGGGTTCTCGTTTTGCCGTGTTCCTACTTGCAGGGGCTCTGGTGCTATGGATTGCCAGCACCAGTCCAGAAGGAGTGGGTGAGGATCTACCAGCATCGATCTCTGTGTTCCTCGGAGGTGTGTTTATTGTATTTGGAATAAGAGATATGAGTCTGACGAAGACTGATGTAATCGTGGCCCCTCTTGCAGGAGTCCTATTCTGCATCGGGGGTATTAGCCTGCTTTCGTCTAGGTGGGAGGTAGCAGACCAAGCCGAACAAATCGGGTCTTTTCTTCTTGCCAGCACCATGGTGACCCTAGAGTTGTATCTCGCCTTCAGAGGGCTTGTTATAGGAGTCCCGGGAATTGCGTGGTCGAAGTCAGGGCTAAGGCAGATTCACAGGGGTTTGATCCAAGGTCCCAACGGTGCCATAGCCCACTTCGAGAGATCTTGGGACATGGAGGATCAATGGATCAATTCCATGAGTTATGCGGCTCTGATTCTAATTCATAGACATCTGGGGCAACCTGAGGAGGAGGTTTTCCTAGTCGAGCTTGAGAAGTTAGGTGGCTGGGAAACGGTTGACAGTTCATGGATTGAGGCGATTGAACGAGGACTGTCAGCTTCGGAGCCAATCTGAGTACGATTGAAAGCATGAAGCCCCTGCGAATATCATGGTCCGAATCAACAGAGTACACACAGGAGCCGGAGACGGTGGAGAGACCTCCCTTCTAGACGGTAAGAAAGTGGGGAAGGAAAGTGCTAGGGTGGGACTGTATGGGACAATCGACGAGTTGAATTCACAGATTGGCGTAGTCCGAATGGAGTTCGGAAGAATGCCGGGGGTAACAAGATTTCACCGTCCAGGAGAGGCTGATGATGCATTGAGTAGGGTTCAACAGGAGTTATTCGACTTAGGGGGGGAATGTGCCTGTAGTCCAGGAAAGTTGCCGGAGCAAATGGCTCTGGTAAGTATGGAAGAGTGTGATAGGCTGATTGAAGAAATGGATATTTGGATCAAAGATCTGCTTCCTCTAAAGTCTTTCATCTTGCCAATGGGAACTGGTCCCGTAGCATTCCTCCATGTAGCGAGGACCGTGGCTAGAAGAGCAGAAAGGGAGGCTTGTCATCTGAGGAGTTTGGAGGGAGAGGGTTCGGTTAGAGATGAGGTGATTAGCTATCTTAACAGAGTTTCAGACTGGTTGTTTGTTCTAGGAAGGTGGATTGCTAAGAACACAGGCGAGGAGGAGTCACTGTGGATCCCTCTCGGGAAGAGGGAAACAGAGTCATAGGCTTCGTCCGCCAGACCTAAGATGCTCTCGAGCAGAACGAAGTAGTTCCTTCTCTTGTTCGAATGTGATTTGTTCCTCTGCTTCGTCCAGTTGTAACCAGAGATAGTTGGTATGTTCATGAGAGAGGCTAACTTCTAGTTCATCCGTCTCTGCCAAGTACCAGAAGACCTCCTTTGGAGTCTCCCGTCCCTTTCTAAGAAACGTGTACTCTGTCTTCTGGCTCCATTCTTGGTCAATGCTGATATCAGAAATCCCGGTTTCTTCAGTTAGTTCTCTTAAAGCGGTGGAATGATGATTTTCATCCCCCTTCTCCACATGTCCCTTGGGAAAACTCCAGTGTCCCTGCGGATATTGAAGGAGAAGGATGCTGTCGAAATTCAGTAGTATGAAGCCGCAAGAGGTCTCAAGAGGGCCGGGTCTGCTCTGCATAACAAAATCGTGCATCTGTTCAAGATGAAAACCTTCCGTGGAGATGTGTCAATATGCGAAACCACAATTGAGAGGACGCTGGCCCAAAGATGATGATGACGGGACCGTCGGATTTGGAAATCAGGCGCATTGTCACTGATAGCGATCTCGACGGAGTGGTTACAGCAGCAATACTGCGACGCTGGTGGACGGATGCAGAAGTCATCTTCGGCCACCCGGGGGAATTGCGGGCCGGTCTATTCGATGAAGTGATTGACGAATGGACCGCAGTTTGTGATCTACCCATGCACCCCAGATGTGGACTAAGCATAGACCATCACCAATCAAACAGGCCTGGAAACTACGAAGGTGGGGCCATGGTGGTATGGAGAGATAGCCCATCCGCAGCTCGAATCGCTTACGACTTATTCTCAGAAATTGTCGACCTTTCAGACCTAGAGGGCCTGCTCTTTTGGGTAGACAAGCTTGACAGCGGGTCGATAACTCGGGATGAGTTTCTTTCAGATGCGCCCGCTATCTGGCTCAGTAGGATAATCGATTCTGGAGAAGGTACTGCAGCTTGGGTTCTCGAACAATTGAGGCTTGGCAGGACAATCGAGGGAATTCTTTCAGATTCAAGAGTCTCCGAGTTAATATCCGAGAAGGAGAGGGAGTTGGAATTTCTTAATGAGTCGATTCGAACTAACATGCGCGTGGAGGATAGGATGGCGGTAGTTCGTTTGGATGGTTCTGGAACCCGCTCCAATGGCTACCATGTCACTGCTATGGCGGGAGACGAATGCGATGCATGTATGATTGTTCACGGAGACCTAGGTGCTTCTTTCGGAGACTCGGGGAGATACCCCGTATCTGCATCATTCTACACGAACTCGTTCCTACACCCAAACGGCGGGGTTTTCGACCTGACCGCGTTAGCAACTCGTTTCGACTCCGATGGTGGGGGGCATGCCAATGCTTGTGGTTGCAGAATTAAGCCTACGGAAGGAGGAGAAGTCGTAGAAAGGATGGTTTCTGAAGACGACATTGAGAGGAACATTTTGGTGTGGCTAAAGATGTGGTCTCAACGTTAGTCAGTCGTTTTTCCAAACGGCTCTGTATCTAATTGCCTCCTTATCTGGAATAATGGCAGAATGGATTTCTACTTCGGAGAGGCCCGTGCCGATTTTGCGAACGAAATCCCTAGAAAGTGGCCATGGAGGAACGTCTTCTTCCTCTTCTGGGCCTTCTTCCAGCCTACCTATGCATACCAAGAACCCCCCTCTGGCTAGAAGGGGGGCCAGGTTCTTGTAGGCCCTATTCCTGATTTCTTCAGGAATCGCCTGAAGGATGTGCACCTCGAGAACTAGATCAAAGCTCCCAAACCAACTCTCGTCTGGTTGAAGGAGGTCTCCCACCGACCAATCAATCTTGATTCCGTTGTGTAATTGTCTAGCCCACTCAATTGCTGATTCCGATACATCAAACGCTGTCACTTCCCACCCTTTGTCATGTAGGAAAACAGCGTCCTCACCCAAACCAGAACCGACAACTAGAGCCCGCCCATTGTGATTGTTTTCTTCCACCCATTCCACTAGGAAGGGATGGGGTTCCATCCAATCCCATGGGATTAGTTTCCTGTCTCTGGAAGAACTACTGTAGAGTTCCTCAAACCAAGAAAGTGGCTTCTCGGAGCAACCAGAAAGGTTGTAGATTTCGAGCATTCTCTCCCTTGCTTCATCCATCGTCTCGAGCCTACATGTGAGACACTACGGCCCTACCGAAATCCGAGCAGGAAAGTAGAGTAGCGCCCTCCATCAATCTCTCGAAGTCGTAAGTCACCTTCTTGGAAGAGATTGCGCCTTCCATCCCCTTTACGATAAGATCTGCTGATTCTGTCCAGCCTATGTGCCTTAGCATCATCTCTGCGGACAGTATCAGGCTTCCAGGGTTTACCTTATCCTGCCCCGTGTACTTGGGTGCCGTGCCGTGGGTCGCCTCGAAAATGGCCACTCCCGTGTCATAGTTGATGTTGGCACCCGGAGCAATTCCTATCCCTCCTACTTGTGCGGCGAGTGCATCTGAGATGTAGTCTCCATTCAGATTCATAGTTGCCAATACCCCATATTCACTTGGTCGTGTTAAGACCTGCTGTAGCATCGCATCCGCAATGACGTCCTTTACTGTAATCGTGGTTCTTGTATTTGGGTTCTCGAACTCGCACCAAGGACCACCATCGATCTCAGATGCTCCGAACTCCTCCTTTGCAAGTCTGTAACCCCAATCTCTGAAACCTCCCTCGGTGAATTTCATGATGTTTCCTTTGTGGACCAGTGTGATGCTTTCTCTATCGTTCTCTATTGCGTACTTTATTGCGGCCCTAACTATCCTGTAAGTTCCTTCTTCACTGATGGGCTTGATTCCCAAACCAGCCGAATCTGGGAATCTAATTTTGTCGACTCCCATCTCCTTCTGAAGGAAGTCAATGACTTTGCGAACCTCTGGAGTTCCTGCCTCCCACTCTATGCCTGCGTAGACGTCCTCGCTATTTTCCCTGAATATCACCATATCAACTGCACCTGGGTCCTTGACCGGACTAGGGGTTCCGTCGAACCACCTAACCGGCCTGACACAGGCAAATAGATCCAATTGCTGCCTCAGTGCCACGTTTAAGCTTCGTATTCCCCCTCCAACTGGGGTAGTTAGTGGGCCTTTGATTGAGATCAAACCCTCTCTCATCGACTGCTTTGTTTCCTCGGGAAGCCATTCTCCAGTAGCATCGAATGCCTTCTGCCCAGCGAGTACCTCGCTCCAATGAATCTCCCTTTCGCCATCGTAGGCTAATTCGACTGCACTGTCAACCACATTGATCATCACAGGGGTGATGTCCATGCCTATCCCATCGCCCTCAATGTAGTGAACCACTGGATTGTTCGGTACCAATAATCCTCCATCTGAAATAGATATTCGTTCACCGTCTGACATGTCCACCAATCTACTCCGACCGGAGAGTGATAGATGAAGCCAACCCTTCAAGGGGGTGCGTTGCTTCGAAGGTGCATGAATGGAGAAGTAGTGTGGACCGAATCTGCTGGCTATGTCGGAACTACCGGAGGAGGGAAAACTTTCGGAATTTATGATTCAGAATCTCCTAGTCCGATGGAAATGGTGCTCCACGGCCATGCTGCATGTTCTCTGATTGACGTAATTGACGGTCTGAAACACAGGAAGGAAAACGTTGAATTCATCAAGATTCGGATTGAGGCAGAGAGAGCCGGCCAATCCCCCAAGGTATTCACTTCTGTTAAAATGCGATACATCCTGAAGGGAGACGTGCCTGAGGAGTTGGTGAGGAGGCTAATCGAGAGCAGCCACGAGAAGTACTGTAGTGTTGGCATAATGATTACACGTTCGGGTGCAGATCTTGAGTGGACTCTAGAAATGAATTCCTGAGAAAATTACTCCTCGGATCGAAATTGGAATTACAAATATTTTCACGAAAACGGACCGTCAAATGGACGGTTCGAACCTAAGCATTAAACACCCCCCATTCGGAAGCGCAACTCCCTTGCGCGGTTGGGACCATTCCTAACCGAAACAATACGGGAGGAAGGATATAATGCAGACGAAAATCAAGTCCTCTGAGAGCGGTCTAGACTCTGAGAGTGGATTGGTCGTCGAGCGGAGGTTCACATCTGCAGGACAGGATCCATTCGAGTCGTTCGAATGGATTGAGATGGATGTAGAGATAAGGAACCCAGATGGGTCAATGGCCGACTCAATAGAGGGAGTGAAATTGCCCTCCGGATTCACTGGAGTCCCGGGTAAGGTCTGTGCTCAGAAATACCTTCGAAAGGCAGGAGTTCCGAAGTATCTTCGAAACGTTCCCGAGGATGGAGTTCCAATCTGGCTACAGCGAAGTGAGCCGGATCACGAGCGTTTACAGACT
>CAZPNT010000065.1:0-7160 GCA_964588055.1 uncultured Candidatus Poseidoniales archaeon
ATTTAGTTCAGGATCTTTCTCCGTATTCAGAAGATCCTCGACATTGCCGTAGACCTCTAGGGCTCGACGAGCGTCCCTTCTCCTGCGGAAAATATGACCCATGTTGTTGTAAGTCCTTGCCGCCCCCACTGCATCCCTTATCTCAATCTGAATCTTGAGTGCGTTTCTATGTAATTCTAGAGCATCGTCCATTGCGCCCCTCTTTACCGCTATGTCTGCCCTAGCTGAAAGAAGGCGTGCGAGCTCGGGAGTTGGGCTGCTCGTTCCAATGTGCTTTGATGCTGCGTCGTATTCCTGTTCAGCTTCATCCCACCTACCCTGAATTGTCAGGATATCTCCCTTCAGTTCTCTGATAAGTCCTCTACTCTTTGAGTCAAAATCGCTACTTTCCAAAGAGTTCAGTATTGAGAGTAGTTCGGTGTGTCCGGAGCTTACGAGGCCGTGTCCCTCGGTAAGCAAGACCTCGGCTAGCCCCTCCTCGTCCCCTGTCTGACTTAAGTGATGGATGAACTCTATCCTATCAGCTGCATCATCCATTTTTCCCCTATACCAATTAACTGCTGCAGCATGAAGGTCTGTCTTCATTTCCTGTTCCATTGATCTTAGCAAGAACTCTCTAACCAAGTCGTGAACATCGAAATTTTCTGCGTCTGACTGTCTTGCCAGGCCCTTTTCTACCAATTCATCAATCAAGTCTACACTACCCTCGACTTGGTGGATAGCTTGTATTGGCACTGGTTCTCGGAAAACAGCAATTGCCCCCAGTAGACGCTTCTCTGTTCCAGAAAGTCTACTGAAAATCTCCTTTTCAACGAAGGCCTCCAAAGTGGCGTGAAAAGTCTCTGCGACATTTCCCCTATTAATCAGTTCAAGAATTAGTGGATGACCCCTTGAGAGAGAATAAATGTGCATGAATTGGTCGGAATCCATCTTTGGCATTGCAGTTAGAATCTGCCTGCTAGATTCCTCGTCTAGCCCCTGGAGAGGCATGACTAGAGTTACAATGTTTCCAGATTGGTCGGATTCAGGGACAACCATCCTGAATGATCTGGAGAACATAACAAGCCCTACGTCCTTCAGAGTGTGTATTCTTAGAGTAAGTTCCCTCAATATTGAGTATAGTGTCTCATCACCAACTTTGTGCAGATCGTCAATCACAATCAACGAGGGAGATTCGGACAAACCCTCAGCGATTAGGTTCACAGCCATACTGGTCTGTGGAACGGGGGATGAGGCCAAATAGTCAGACAGATCGTTATTCCCAACAGCAGAGAGCCATTCTGCACATGCCTCGAGAAATGCCCTAGAACCCTCCCAGTCCTGACACCTGTGGTATAGGAGGTTTCTTCGATGAGTAAATCGGTCCAGTATCTTAGTGCAAAGCGAGGTCTTCCCTATTCCTGCAATTCCGGGAACAAGGATTGAAGCAGACTTGGCTTCGAGTAGTTGAGCCATGACGTCCAGTTCCTTCTCCCTGCCATAGAACCTCCTTGTTCGAGGTAGGTCGTTTAGATAAGACACCAGTTGCTTCTCGATGTGCTTGGAAAGATCCCTCTCTACCAACTCGGATGTTAGTCCCGATAGGTCGATTGTTCCAGAATCATCCATGTATCTAAGCATGTCAACATGCCGAAGTGGTAGTTCAGAAGACTCGATGGCGTGCGCCAGTGTTGTGGTTTCAGAGTGACCATCTGAATGAATTACTCTGACGTTGTTCTCAGAAATCCTAGACCAAATTTCATCTGAAACCTTAGCACCCTCATCAGTAAGGAAGTATGCTTTCCTCTTCCTAGAAACGCCTGTAACGTGAGCCTGTCTTTCCACAAGATGGCCGGCCTCTTTCATCCCAGAAATTGCCCTTGGGACATTTGATCTTGCAATAGAGACTGCATTTGCTATTCCCATCTGGGAGAGAGCGAATGGAACCTCGACTTTATCGGTATGATCCAAATAGTCACTTAGATGGAGGAAAATCCTCTCTTGTACTCCAGGCTTTGAAGAAGTACCCATTCCCATGAAACTCAACTCTTGTACTCACTCAATAATGTTCGGAGAACCTGTTACCCCGATTATTCCTGGAAATCTGGATCTGCAACCCATTCCTCTGACTCGGGGTCCCACAACCATCCAGGATGGTCGTCGTACCTTTCCAGGCCTCTCTCATCCTCTGGTCTTTCGTTCTGGTCCCCTTCCCACCATTGGCTCCCTTCTGGGATCTGGGCAGGTTGCTTACTCTCTTCGTCTTCTTCTATTTCTATTCCGATGAATCCGGTAAAGTATGCCAGAGCGGTCAGAGACAATATTGCCAACATGGCCACCACTGCAACTATGCCCCAACTAGTGGAGTCTGAAGTTGGCTCTCCCTTGGAGATAGGGTTGACTTCTGTATTCTGACCTGCATAGGCGAATTGAGGGGTAGAAGATTCTCCTTTGATTCTAGATGCAGGGACTCCTAGTTCCCATGTGCCATCAGCCTGTACGACTGTGGTGTTTACAGGACTTCCTCCTATAGAAACCGAAACCTGCTTTCCTGGGAGGCCTATTCCAGAATATATTGCCATTCCATCCAATTCAACCCAAGACTGCTCTGGCTCTTGGATAGTGAATTCCAGAGGCAAAACCCTGAATGTGACAGGGAGAGAGTTAGCCTTTGAGTCCCATGCATCCGTTGCGATGAAAATGACGTTGTTCAGTGTCCATGCATCCATGTTCTCTTCATAGAACAACATGTCAGCCGGATCATACCTAGCTATGCCATCAGTTCCAACCCCAACTACCAGGGGAAATTGGTCATCCGATTCTATTGCTGGGTCATTGTAAACGGACATGAACTGGATATCATTATCGAGATCCGAGAAATATTCCTTCAAATCTATCTCCACGGTAGTGCACTTGTCGACTGAAATTGACTCGGAGTCGCAATAGAGAGTTATCTCACTCTGCCAACCGGTTTGATCGAACTCTGGTTGATTGTTGCCAACATTCGGAGGATTGTCTGCTGTGATGATCAAGTCCACCCAACTACTGTAGTCTATTCCATCGTAGGAGCGGAATCTTAACTGGTACTCTGCGTCATGTCGAAGTTGTGTCGTATCCCAAATTATCTCCCATTCTCCTTCTTCGGAGAACTCCCCTGTGCTTGTTTCATGGACGGTGACGTAGTCATTAGAGACATCTTTGACTTCTAGATCAACTCTAGTAACACCGCCGTCGAAGTCCCGGGCCACCCCACTCAAGGTGGTGTCCGCAGATGATGAAACACGCGTCCCGGACACTGGTTGATTTACGCTAATTGTGGGTTGGCTGTTTCTGTTGTCTATTGTCAAGGTGAGTATAACTGGCTGGCACTCGTCAACTTCTCCTATGCAGAAATCAGAGTCCGAAGCCCAAATTGTGAACGTATAGGTTGTTAGTTCTCTAGGCCTTGTACTGAAATCCCACTCCCAATCCCAGGTTCCATCTTCGTTTGTCTCGACTGGGCTTGTAACTTGGTAATTGGGACCTGAGATATCCATGTATACCAGGCCGATATCGCTATTGCAGTCATCTGGGCACCCATAGGGATCCTGAGCATATCCCTCGAAGATTACTGACCCCTCGTCATGTGATGAGAAGGAGCTAGGAGAAGAGACGAAAACTGTAGGGGGTTGCGTGTTTAGCTTGATTGTTCTAGATACAACCGGGCTGTAGTCGATTCCATCGAAAGCCCGGAATTCAAACGTGTAATTACCCTCACCAGCCATGCCTGTCATATCGATGCTGTAGTACCAAGAGCTGAACGGACGATTGAATCTGGTAACCTTGCCCTCATCTGCTCCACTAGTGTCAACTGCGTATTCTGCACTCTCCCATGAGCCTGTAAATGGGTTCCTGACTTGAACAGAGTGAACGTATCCACCTTGATCCCATTGTGCCCTCTCATCGGTGGGGTAGCTATTCGCTAGAGTCCCATCGTGTGCGCTACCGGTAATGTTGACTATCCTTCGGAAAGAGTGCCCATCCCCCTCTGTGACGATTACCGTCGGAGCCTCGTTCTGGAGATGTGCAGTCTCTTGTAGAGAGTTCTCTTCTAGTGTAAACTCTCCAGAATAGTACCCATATCCAAACCTATACGCAGTGTATCGATAAAGGGAAAGTTCTCTTGTTCCTGCTGAGTAGTCGCAACTGGGATCGTCGGTGTCAATTATCAGGTCGCCATCATTATCAATTCCATCTGAGCATGAGTCCTCATACTCGTCATCGGCAAAACCATCTGGATTGTCTCCGCCACCTAGTCCTCTGAAATCTAGATGGAAGTTTGATGGTAGTGCTATCCATGGAGTGAAGCCATCTCCACCAGTATTAACTCGATATAGGTCGTTTCCGACTGCATCCTCTACTATGACCAATGCATCGCTAACCTTCTCTCCTCCAATTAGAGTCTGGAACCTTACCAATTCTGCCCTGCTTACTTGAACCGCGAAATGGGTCGGTTGTGTTGCAATCTTTACTTTCGATAAATCTAGGTTTGTTAGATCTGCAAACGTGAAGACCGTGGAATTGTTATCCATGCTGACGCCCAGAGGGAAGTTCCTAGGAGTCATGTTCTGGCAATTATTGCAGTCCTTAACTGGGGTTGGTATGATGGCACCTTGGAATTGGTTGTCTGGCCAGGCCTCCTGATCTGGCCAAGATAGTTTGACAGGATATTCTCCACTAGGAGGAGACGGGATGTACTCGGACTGGGCCGTAACGGAGCTCTTTGTAACATTGTAAACTGATTCCGCTTGATTCCAATCATTCTCTGCAAAGTATGCGAGAGATCCATATTGCTGTGAGTCTGCATAACCGCTATCGTAATTCTTGATCACTGCCCCGGTCTTCTGAACATCGAAAGAGTTTCTCTGGATATCCAAGAGTGAGCCTACTGCTCTGATCGCGTCTGCCGTCCCACTTGCTGTGATTAGGTTGTCGTACATCGTCACACCTGTCAAGTAGGCATGCAAGACAGGACAAGAGAACTGGCCACCCCAATTTGTATCGCTACTGCAGGTTCCGGCCCCGTCATACGAGATCGAGTTGTTGGCCAGGAAGAGCCTGGATGCTGCTTGGATGGAATAAGAGTACATCCCAGCAACTACTGGTGTGAGAGTCGTTTCGAAGATGGAGTTGTTCTCGGCAATTACATCGTATGAACCGCCTAACCAGAGGCCGAAGTATCCCCCTATGGGACCAATATCGTTGCCGTGGATGTGCGCTACGCTGTTGTACACCGCTACACCCGATCCCGAAGATGCGCCGCTAATGTCGTTGTCAATGATGTTGACCAAGGCTCCTGCAGCGGAGAAAATTCCTGCACCATCCACTGTTGTAATTTCATTTTCTGAAATGTCGAAATTGAAAGAGGTGCCTCCAACTGCCTTCTTCCCATTTATGTCGACCCCATTACAGTTCACATTTATGACAGAGTTTGTTACACTCCCGGCTGATGTCCATAGACCTATGCCGAAGTCCCCCGATGAGATTTCGGCGTTGTCAATTTCAATGAATGAGTTCTCAGCCCAGATTGTGTGCCTTCCATTATCCCGGTTGCCGCAACCGTTGTTGGTACCGGTCAATGAAATATCAGATAGTGAGAATGGGCTTACGGAAGAGCCTGAAGAGTAAATCTGGAGAGCTGCGCCTACGATTCCAGTATTTGCATCTATTCCGACAGCAAAGTCTCCTCCGTTGAATGATGGTTGGGCCAGATTAGTGGTTAGTACGCTGGAGGTGTTTATCTGATTGAAGGAAAGTTCTGTGAGAGTGGGGCTGGCACCGTCCAAGACCAGTGCCCCATATCTGAACTCCCCCACGGCTGAAATGTACTGGGGAATCCCCCAAGCACTATCGAAAGTTACGTACCTTAGACCCGTTTCTGCGAGATCGATTGAGCTCCTCATAAGCACCCCTTCTCCACAAGAAGGGTCGTCAATCCAAATCTCTTGATTACCATAGCTCATTCCATAGCACTCTCCAGTCGCACTGGAGTTGACCGGTTCGCTCCACCTTAGGTTGATTCGCATTGCTGGTCCTGCATTAGAAGATGCTCCACAGGAAGCCACTCCTGCGCATAGGCTACCTCTGACATCAAGATGGGTCCCATTGGGAAAGTCAATTGTGGCGCCTGGGTTGATAATGAGTTTTGCACCAGGGGCAATCGTCACATCTCCCGTAAGTGTGTGAACCCCAGCCCAAGTCTCAGTCCCCGTTATCGTCCCTGATGTTGTCTCGTTGGATGCTGAAACTGTACCTGCTGGTAAAGCCAGAGATAGTAGAATGCTGAACAAGAACAGGCCGGTGAGTGACAAAGACCTCAGCTTTTTGTGCCGTGCCATCATCCTTCGGACGACAACTTGCCAATATAATCATAGGTACCGCGGGCGTCACTGTGCATCAAGAGAATCGGTTTCCTCCATCCCTATTCCAAACTCCTTCTGAATTTGTTTTGACCATTCCACTGCATCTAGTAGGCCATATCCACTCTGTTTGTCATGAGTCTCGGTTTGACCTTCTGGTTTCTTAGCCGAGTTGGCCAATGCCACCTTGACTAGTCTCATCTCTTGCTCGTCTATTTCTCCGTCACTCCCTGCAATTTGTTCACCGTGAATGGAGAGTATTAGAGCAAGAGCACCAGTAACAATGACCGTGGAGTCGCTAGTACCTGTTGAGAATGCAAAGGGAGGGTCCCTTTCACTGTCTATACAGGACCAGAGATCTACGCCCGGGGCCATAATCTCTGGTTTCTGATTTGGAAAGGACCGATTTTCACCTGTTTCTAGATCTGTTAATGATCCCATGGCGCTATCTTTCCATGGATCTCCTCCTTTCCCATGCGCTCCGACGGCTATCACCCCGGGAAGGCTAGCTGGGGAAGAGACGTCTGATAAGTTCTGCTCTGGATCAAGATTTCCTGCGGCTGCGACTACGAATATTCCCTCTCCTATTGCCTCATTCACGGCTTCTAGAGTTTCAGAGGAAGAGGCGTAGCTTGACCCTGGCTCTGTACCTAGGCTAAGTGAGATAATGTCAGAATCCTGAGATATTCTACACCACCTTATCGCTTGAGAAACCATTCTCTCATTGGCGGATTTCCCATCTGGACCGAGGGCTATTGCAACGGAAAGAGATACTTCTGGTGC
>CAZPNT010000066.1:0-6840 GCA_964588055.1 uncultured Candidatus Poseidoniales archaeon
TCAGCGAGAGCTAGGGGGCCTATTGGGTGGTTCATACCCAGTTTCATTATCCCATCAATTGCCTCTGGTTCTGCCACCCCCTCCTGCAGAGATAGGATGGCCTCGTTGATCATTGGCATCAGGATCCTGTTGCTAACGAACCCCGGGGAGTCCCGGCAGGAAAGTGGGGTCTTGCCCATTTTCTCCGAGGCTGAGATTACCTTCGATGTGACTTCTTCGGAGGTTTCGTCTCCATTGATTACCTCTACGAGTTTCATCAACGGGACCGGGTTCATGAAGTGCATTCCAATTACCCTATCCGCCCTGTTGGTGTGACTGGCGATCTCGTTGATCGAAATACTGGAGGTGTTGCTCGCAAGGATGGTCTCTGGCTTGCAAACTGAGTCCAATTCCCTGAACGTGGTGAACTTCAGTTTGGGTATCTCGGGTATGGCCTCCACGACCAGATCACATCCGGAGAGTTCGTCCATGCTCGTTGAAGTGCTAATAATTGATAGTGCAGAGAGGGCTTCCCCAGAGGTCATTCTTCCCTTGGACACCAGCTTATCGAGTGAAGAGGATATCGTAGAGACCCCCTTCTCCAGGAACTCCTCCTTGATGTCGACCATGGTCACTTCCATTCCGCTGCAAGCTGCGACCTGGGCGATTCCGTTTCCCATCTGTCCTGAGCCGACTACGCCGACCGAACGGATTGCCATGCTCGAATCCGGGATGGTTTGAGACATGAGGTTTGGGATGCGTCTATTCCGGGGCTCCCGGTCTTCTCCTGGTGATTCTCAGGGTGACTAGGACGATTGCGGAGGAGATGGAGAGCGATCCCAGGGAGAAGACCCATAGCATGGTCCCGGAGTTCTGGGCATCGTCAATTGCCCAGTCTATCCAGTCTTGCTTCATTACGTCTATCTGGTATTGGTTGGAGTTCTTTGCTTGGTCCATTGAGAATCCATCGATGATGTGCTGCCCGGGTGAGTCGGGAATGGAGATATTCTGATGGAAGATGCCGTTTTCCGGGCAGATTATGTCCCTCGATTGGACTTGGCTGCTTATTCTTACCAGGAGTCCCGGTTCGCATTCGCCGTAAACCTCCCTGAGGTTGGAAAGGGTAGAGCCTTGGTATTTCTTCTCTGAGAACTGCAGTACTGGTGGGGTTGAGTCCCTCTGAATTGAAATCGTGTAGGAGTCCGTGCTATCGAGGGAGTCTATCTCGATTAGGAAGTCGTTCTGCCCCTCTACGAGTTCGAGCGAAAGTACGGGGTTGTCGCCGCCGGGATCGACCACTCCGGATGAGCCCGTAGTTAGGCTTGTCCAACGGACTTCTTGGGACCAGTGCCTATCGAGGATTATCTCGATGCTGTCAAGTGAAACGAGGGGTTGGCTGCTTCCAGATACTGCGGTGTCGTAGCTTGCCTCGGGCAGTTCCATTTCCCTGCACTCGTGGAATGTGTTGCTGTTTTCCTGGGGCGAGGTACGATCGGTCGCATGGAGGCAGAATGTTTGGTTTCCTGTGGAGTCCAGAATTATGGCTTGGGATCCAGAAGACCCGTTCTGCGTTGCAATCTCTGCCCCGTTCACGGTCACTGCTAGGATTACGTCCTCAGAAGACCACCACGACAGGTTCTGAATGTGGTCTCCCAGCGTATCGCCGATAGATGGTGAGAGGACCCATGATACCTGAGGGGCAATTGAGTCCATCGTCATCGACCAGTTTCTCTGGTGGACGTTGCCAGCCCAGTCCTCCAGTGTAATCGAGACTACCACGTCTCCCTCTCCCAGGCCCTCTAGGGATAATGGGACCGTGATTTCGGTTGTGTTGGCGTACTCGGAAACACCCGGAATAGGGAAACCCGTGCTCCCATTCAGTATTGGCGGGACGGATGGGGCGTCAGTGCATTCTGAGGTTTGGACCCAGGAGAAGTACAGTACGAGTACGCACCATTCCATGGCATCGGCAGGGATCTCCAGGACCACCTCTCCGCTTGTGATGTTGATCGGGTTCTGCAGATCGGTCGAGTCGTAGTTGTAGGATGCCTGGTCCTGAAGCGTGATTAGGGACACCTCGG
Organism: uncultured Candidatus Poseidoniales archaeon; assembly: GCA_964588055.1. Classification (GTDB taxonomy): domain Archaea; phylum Thermoplasmatota; class Poseidoniia; order Poseidoniales; family Thalassarchaeaceae; genus UBA36. The sequence goes on from CAZPNT010000066.1 coordinate 2,061, forward strand.
ATGGGGGGGATGGGTCGTAGACGACTTGGAAGGAAGAGTTTGCAGAGTTTCCGGCATTGTCCGTGGAAGACACTTCGAAAACGTTTTCCTCTGGATTGTAGTAGAACGATTGCTCTCCATCCGGGCCACCAAATAGGCCTATCTCCGATTCCTCCAGAACGAAGGAGAGATTTGCCCTCCCCGAGTCATCTGTGGGTACGGTTGAACCGCCTACCACGAGCACGGAGCCGGGTTCGGTCTGTATCTGTAAGTCGAGATTCTCGGAGTTTGTTATCCAGGGTACTCCGTGGATGGCGAGTAGCGGGGAAGTCACGTCGTAAGATACAGCGAGTTCGGATGAGGAGGTCCGTCCCGAGGCGTCTGAGACCATGGCATGGAATTGGAACCACTGCTCGGTTGCTGGCAGCGTAGAGTTTACCCAAGCCTCCCTAAGTAGGGGGTTTCCTGAGCCGTTAGACATGCCGTTCCACACTTGAGTGAGGTCATGGAGGCTCCCGTTGGTTGACAGGGCCCAAACGGAGTCGGCTGGGAATGTCGTGTTGTTGGACGGCCATGTCCAAGTCAGATCGGATATGTTGAAGCCTATTCCGATATCTACTGCATGGAGGTTCAATTGTATCTGGGAGTTTGACTCAGTCGCGTTCTGGGGTGTTGTGAAAGATATCTCTGGGTCGAGTTCGATCAACTCGTAGTGGTATGGGAGGCGGATCAGTGCACCGCCTTCGAGGGCCAGGTCGATGAACCCGGTCCAGTTTCCTTCCTCGGGTGGCCTGAGGAAGCTGATGTTCATCTCTACTGCCCCGCTAGGGATCAGGCCACCGAGAGACTCCGAACCCGATGGCCATATGCTAGAAATTCTAGACTCGTTCAGGTTTTGGAACGAGGGGACGGATAGTGATGTGCCTGCTACGACCTCGATGTCTATCCAGAAGCTTGCGCTCTCTCCGTCCACGGAGTAGCCGTGGACTGCTACTCCGTACAAACCGTCCTCGGGGTCTGTCACGGATATCGTTTCTGACGATGTTCCGCTCCAGGATCTTGTCACCTCTTCTCCAGAGGAGAATGCCCCGTCTCCGTCGTCGTCTCGGAAGAGGAACAGGTCGAGATCGACGCTATCGTATGAGTCCATTGAGATGCTTAGCTCGGTTGCGTTCTCGATAGTCAAGTTGTGCCACCACGATGCTGTCATCTTGTCGCTTCGTTCGTCCTGATATGCGACTTGGTGGTCTAGGTAAATCGGCCTTACCCAGCCCTGTGCCGACACGGATTCAACAGGCATGGGCATTGTTGAGACAACTAGGGCAGTGTCGTTTCCCTCTGACTCAGACCAGTCTGAAACAGTTCTACTGAAGCCCGAAGTCTCTGCTGAGATGTATCCAACGGAGATGTTTAGGGGATTGTCGTTTGTCTGGACGCCGTGCAATGCAGTATGGAGTACCAATTGGTGTATCCCAGGGGTCGCTGGGACCGCGAAGGTCTCTCTGGAGGTACCTGTGTAGGTGCCCCAGTTGTGCTGACCGCTGGTCGCGTGGTTGTTCACTGACCTATCTTCTATGAAGAATGTGTTCGGGCCGTATGAGTCGGGATCGTCATCATAGTAGCCATGGACGGTCTCAGTAAGCCATAGTACGTCGATATCGGTGTACGGGTTGTCGTCCCAATCCACGTCTAGGATTATGGTTCCGTCTTGGTCGAGTTCCTCTGGCCAGTCGACAGTGAGGAATCTCCAATCTCCGCTCTCGGGCCTCCAACCCCAGCGCATCGCTCCGCTAATCCAGGATTCCGTGTATAGGGTCTGATTGGCCACGTTTCCGTCTAGTGGCTTGGGAATAAGGGAGAAAGGACCCTCCCATGGGACGTTTGTGACGATAGGCAGAGTCCAGCTTCTGGTTTGGTTAGGGTCATCTATTGATTGGGACTCCACAAGAATGCCGTGTTGGTGTAGTCCGGGCGTGGCGTCTTCAGGTACGGACACAGTGACTGGGACTGAGTGATCAGAGCCTGCCCCGATTTCGACGGTCTCGCTCGAGGATATCCACTGGTCCAATGATGCCCCGAAGGACGTCCAATCTACCTCTATGCGAACTGGGTCTAGTCCCGATGGGCTTCCATCGTACCTCCAAACACCAAGAAGCAGCCCGTCTCTGGCATCTTCGAACGGCAGGCCTACTCGAACCTCTGCCTGTGGGCCGTGGAGCCTCCAGTATGTTACTTCCTCTAGTTCATCGGAATCCCCCCATTCTGACTCGTCCACCATACCATCTGAGTCTGTGTCATTGTGGAACATTCCGTCCCCATCGAAGTCGCTCCACCTGAAGACCTCGAGATACACCCTCTCCATGGAAGACCTATCCAGATCGTGGTCGAATGCATCGTACTGGATGGTGGCCCTTGCCCTGAATTGTACGGTATCCGGATGGAGTTGGTTTGAGGGGTCGTTCGTTATGTGTATGGGTATGAGCAAGTCGGGCCTGTCTTCCTGGTGTCCGTCCCACGTATCGTTCTCACCCCCTCCTGATCCGTTTCCTGTGCTGTTCCAGACCAGGACCTCATGAGACAGAGGCTGGAAAGAAACGGGTGTAATATTCAGTTGTAGTTCCGAGTCCCCCGGGTTCTCGAACCTGACATCGAATGTCTGTGATTCTCCTGGGCGAATGGAATTCAGATTTGCTTCTCTGTGCTGACCGTGGAACCATCCAGTGTTCCACTGAGCTGGGGACGCGGACCATGTGCCGTTCTCCCCTACTAGCGTCTTTACGGCTCGGGAGGCGTTCATCCAACCACCTCCCTGGACGAATGGCTCGTATCCTCTGTCATCAGAAGTTGAGAGGACGAAGTCACGCAGCTCCTGAGACTTGGGGTGATACCCCCTCTCCTCCAACCAAGCCTCCTCTACCAGAGCCAAGAGGCCTGCCACTACAGGAGTTGCGAGGCTGGTCCCCCCCCAGGTGGTCCATGCCTGGTTTGCGTTGTCGTAGTTATTGAGTGGCATGTCTCCAGTCGCTGACCACCCCACTGCCACGATGTCCGGATCCATCCTTCCCACTGCGTTTGGGCCTCGGTTCGTCCATGGGGCACTCTGTCCCCATGAGTCTGAGGAACGACTGCTGAATGCGCCCACTGAGAATACCCCGTGTGCGGCACCTGGGACCTTTGTAGTCCCAAAACCGTGCCCCCCGTTGCCGATTGCTACTGCGTATGAGGTGTTGGAGTTGTACACTCTTGTAATCCAATCAAGGTACAAAGAGTAACCGTCAGCACCAGAGTCGTCAACCGAAGAGTAGCCGAAGGAGAAAGACCCGATATGGGGTTGGTCGGGGGTGCTCGTGTTTCCATCATACCCCTCTGCGATGAATCGCCATGCATCCAATGAGTGTCCGCCTGAATAGTGGTTCCCGATTGAGGAAATCGTAGCATTTGGTGCCATTCCGATTACTCTGCCGTCATCCACGACCCCCTGTGCAGAAATCGCACTTGCACAGAGCGTCCCGTGGCTACCCGACTCGAGCATGAAAAGAGTCAGGTTCCCGGGTCCTGCGATCCGGTCAGAGTAACCGTGCCTAGCAGAGTATGTACTCCCGTATGGTACCCCGTTTTCACCATCGGAAACCCAGTAGACTAGTCCTGCGGAGATGTCCCACAGGCCGTCGCCATCAGTGTCCCTTCCAGATGTCTCCTCACCGGGACGCATGGGGGTCTCGTTTCCGAACCACCCGTCTCTGTCTGTGTCCGGCCAAACTGTCTCGTAGAGTCCTGCTATCCTGTCGTCTACAACAAGAATGGGGACATCTCCCCCTGCCTTGTCACGTAGGCGCGAGTCGGGATGCTCGCCCAGATGATAGGCCCCGGAGAGAGAAGCATTCACTCCGCTGATGTTGAGTCCTGACTCATCGAGAAGCCCGTCTGCGTCATTGTCGAAATCGATGTTCGAGGTATCCGCATACCAAGTATTGGACTCCGGATATGCCTTTCCGTCGACCATCCATGTGTACATGCTGTTGTGGTCGAACATCAGCGGCCAACCGTAGTATGAGGAGTTCTCGAACCCTACCCTTGCCTGTGTGCCATTCAAGTCAGGATGCGCGAAGTCAACGCCGGTGTCTGCCACTGCGACGATAAGCCCCTCGCCTGAGAATCCCATTTCCCATGCATCGTTCGCACCGTGTATCTCACCAGATCGTACGGTATTTGGACTGGGTTCGAGAGGCAGGGTGCCATAGGGCTCGGGAGACCTCTCGGCATCTAGCAAGGCCACGATCCCATATACCGTGATTAGCTTGGGAAGTAATGCGGGGTCTACCCAAAAGGTTCTGTGTTCTATTCCCGAGGAAGAGATGTCGTGTTGGGACAAATGCTCTCCCGGACCAGGTGGTGCTTGCCTCTCTATGGCTCCCATCTGCCTCTGCCAAGTGTCCAGGTGCCCGAGAGAAGCGGTAATGGCAGTGACTCGAATCTTCTCCTGGCCCGATTCTGCCCTATCTATCAACGACCGGTCTAACCAAGGATTCTGAGTCAGCCTCTCATCCGATTCATTATGAGAGGCTTCCTCTAAATTTACGACTTTATCAGGAGAGGCACTAGAAGCCAAAGAGGACAGTGAAGAGGACAGGAGCAACCCCATCACAACCAGCACTAGTCTGACGCGCACGACTCACTGGCAGCGAGAATATGGCTTGATATTGACGGATAGAAGTCCCGTCAAATACAATAGTCCGAGCATTGAGGGATGGTCGGAGTCCCGTAGTGTAGTGGTCCATCATCTCGGGTTTTGGTCCCGGGG